>CAYWZD010000152.1:0-8624 GCA_964462755.1 uncultured Victivallales bacterium
AGGCCCTGACTCCGAACAATATTGCCGTTTACGCCCCGCTGTTTCAGGCATATTACAATCTTGGAAAATACGACGAGGCATTGACTGTCCTGCGGAAATTCCACGCACTCCGTCCGAGGACCTCCTGTGTGGATTACTTCTATCAGCTTCTTGTCCAGAAGGGGATAAAATATTCCCTGGATAGTCCTTGACCCCCCTTCATTTTCCTTTGATTCGGTTTTTTCTCTTTGAACAGCGCCGTTATTAAATGAATTCAGTGAGACAGGGATTCCATATCTCACTGAATTCGGCAGGAGGGGGGAAGGAGCTCCCGCCGGACGGTTTCTTTATTTCATCAGCTGGAATGTGCCGAAGGTATTGGCCTGATGGTGTTTTCCGCCGTTCCATGTGCTGTATTCGGTGTCCGCCTTGGTTTTTCCGTAAACTTCCCGGACAATGGTTCCCCGGAGCTGGGAAACTTCATTCAGGTTTGCGTTGAGATCCTTCATTGGAATGATGGCCATTACTTCATAGCCTTTGTCGAACATCCGGGCTTCATGCTTCCAATGGCTGTTCCATTTGATGTCATATCCTTTATAGTCGGCGCTGTTCCCGTCCGGGCAGATTCCGAAGAGGTAATATTCGCCGGGAGTCTTCGCGTCGCCGAGGAAAATCTCCACATGGGTTCCGCCCATGAACTCTTTGCCGTCGGAATTTCTTGTCAGGACCATTGACTTCCTGTCCGGTTCGAAGCATCGGATGCGGAAGTAAAGGTTTTTTGCGTCGTGGAACATCGCGATTTGAGTCTTGTTTCGGGCGGACTTTTTGGGATTTTCGTAGTCCGTCAGGTTTTCCAGCTTGGCCGCGCCGTCCCAGACATGGCTGTCAAAGGTCACCTGTTTGTCCGGACGGATCAGCGGCAAAGTGACGGACGGCGTCTGGGTGTTTTTGATTTTGGAAATGTAAAATTCAAACCGGTCGCGGATTCGGGAGATCAACCACTTTGAATTCGGATGGACTGCCAGTTTTTCCGCCTGTTCCAGATAGGAACGCAATTCGTTTTCCCTGCCCGGCTGGATGATGTAGTCCTGAGTGGTGGCCAGCCCGTAGTCTCCGATGGTGGTGGCAAGGGGACTGTGAAGGAATTCCTCCCGGATGGTTCCGTAGAATTTTTCCATGGGAACCGCCGCCTCCCGGAAGGCGCGGTAACAGAACTGCTTGTAGAGCTTTTCCACATCCTGATCCGGATTCCAGTAAAGACGGTTCATCACCCAGAATTCAATGGCGGAGTAGTCCCATGTATTCATGTTGTTCATTTTGGCGGGGTCGTCGCCCCACTGCATGGTGGTTCCTTCCGCTGAAATCCCGATGGCATATTGATAATATTCCTTGAAGTCGCGTTTGTGGGTGTGTGCCAGCGGACGCGGGAAATTGTAGCCGAGCGCGTTGTATCCGTAAATCTCAATGGTCTTGGCTTTTTTTGCCCAGCGCTGAAGACGGTCCAGCCAGACGATGTTTTCCGGGAAATAGACCGGCGCCTTGTCATTGGTCCGGACGTAAGGGCAGAACATGGGGACGATCGCCGGATGCACCTCGCATTTCGGGGGTTCCGCAGTCTGCCAGTAGGCGCCGACCCGGAGCCGTTTTCCCGGAAACTCCTTCACATAAGCCTCCGCGATCTGATTGAAGAAAAGGAAGGCGACCGTGGAAGTATAGGCCGGGTCCTTGCGCTCGACGACGGTGCCGTCGGGGAGTTTGACCGGGGCGTTGCAGCCGGGACATTCGCACCAGTCCCAGGTGTCATCCAGCCAGAGATTTGCGCCGGAAATATCGGGGGGAAGCCTTTTGTAAAAGTTCAGGAATGTCTGGATATAGTATTCCCGCATTTTCGGATTGGAGAAACAGACATGGTTACCACGGGCCCGCTTCCCGTTGACCAGCCCGAAAAAGGCGGGATTATCCCCCGTTGGATTCTCGACGCAGACAAATTCTCCGATATTGTGGCCCCCGCGCGCATAGAATCTTGCCGGACCGTATTTTTTCGCGATGGCGAAACTCCAGTAGTTCTCTCCGCCGCCTCCGGTCATGGAGTTGCAGCGGGAACGGGCGATCCAGTCCAGCGGGGCAAAGGTCATGTAGCCGCGGATTTTGGAAGCGGGTTTGTCCAAGACGTGGTCGCCCCAGATGAAATCGAGGTTTTTCAGCCCGGTCGAGCAGACGGTTCCATGCTGTTTATTGGGACGTGCCCAGATCAGGTCTGTATTGTTTTCAATGAGGGTGTACACGCCGTTCAGCGTGCCTTTGTCGTTCTGTCCGAGGACGAACAGCTCATCCCCGATTTTCTGAATCAGGAAGCCGTCCGATCCGAAGAGCTGGTCCAGCTCCTTCCCGAAAAGGAACGGACGCCAGACGGTTTTTGTATTGCGCCCCATCACGATCTTCGTGACTCCGGGTTTCCGGAGGCTTTGATTGATCGGAAGTTCCGCTCCCGTCATGAGCTTGACGTGGTATTGCAGTTCCTTTGCCGCCGTCTCGACCGGTTCCCCGTTGTAACTTTTGTCATACCAGATTTCCGCCATCGGCTTGCCGTCCTTGACGATGGAAACGGGCGTGGCGAAGCGGTTGGTTTTCGGCGGGCCCATGAGTTCTTTGCCGTCGGAATAATCCGCCTTGAAGTTCTTCACGAAGTTCTGCCATTCGGCGCGTTTCGCGGCAAGGGAGGCGTTGACTTCCGGCGTGTAGAATTCCATGGACTGAAAGTCTGCGATCACCTTCTCGCCCTCTTTGAAGTCGCGGACCCGAAGTCCGAGGAACAGCATTTCCAGTTCCTTGTATTTCAGGGAAACATCAATGTCGAGCCACTCGTTCTTCGGAAGAATTTTGGAACGCACACTGTCTCCAAGAGAGACGGCCTGCATCTTTTTCCAGCTTTCCTTTTGCCATCCCTTGTAATAAAGGACGACGCTTGCTGTGGAGACTTCCGACGAAAAACGAGCCTGGAAGCGGAAGTTGGTGTATTTCCCGGTATCGAGCGGCGGAACGAATTTCCGGTAAGCGGAAGGGGTGACCATCTTGACTTCCGGATGCCTGCTGAACGTCACCCGCAGAATATTTTTCCCGTTTTCCTCCAGGTTCGATACAACCGCATTGGCGTTCGGTTCGGAAAAAAAGCGGAAGTTGTTCCAGTCCTTCGCATCGGAAGAAATAGGATAAACCTCGGAAGCGCCGAGGGCCGCGGTCCAGATCGCCGTGCTCAAGGCAAGCAGAGTCGTTTTTTTCATTGGATTTCCTTCTGTTTCTTGGGTTCCAGTAAATACAGGGCCGTTTCACCCATCCGCAGGAATCCTCGGATTTCCCGGGTGTTTCCGAGTTCTTTTCCGGATGGAATTTCCGTAACGTATCTTTCTTCCGGGAGGGATAATATTTTTTCTCCTTCCCGGGAAGCGTGAAGCATCATCGTGCTTTCGGAAACGGAAAAAACGTCATCGCTTTCCGAATAGACATGCACTTTGGCGGACCGGTAAAGTGTGCGCAGTTCCGCCGCCGGAAAAATGCTGTCGCCGATTTCGCGGACAACGGTTTTCGTGCGGAGTTCATTCAACGCCTGTTTTTCTTCTCCGGTGAGGGCGGAAGCATCCGGAAGCAGGATCAGTTTGTATTGCTTCATAACCTCCGCTCCCAGATCGGCGGAAACGTAGAAATCGAACGGTGCGCCGCCGGTGCAAAGTTCTTTGATCTGGGTATCGAACAGTGCCTCGAAATGGAGATTGCCCGGCGACCGGCGCTGCGGCAGACCGAGTTCTCCCGCGACGGAAGCAACCATCGCCACTTCCGCGTTCCGGCGGCGGGACAATTTCATGGCGCGTTCTCCCCACGGGACCAGTTCCCGGATGGCGGACATCAGGGATTCATCCCGGAAATTGCCGCCGTTGAGATCCATATACCACAGTCCGATGTTATGCGTGAGCATATTGCCGAATTCCCTGCGCAGGATCTGCACGGATTCCCAGAGCGTGGACGGCGTTCCCGGAGTGTCTTTCCCATGGCAGGGATCGCAATGGGTGCGGTCGTCGCCTTCATCGAGGAAGAGTTTTCCGTGGCGTGCCAGACTCGCGGGATAGTTGCGGAAATAGGCATCCTGCCCGATGGCGCGCCGCAGATAGGAATGCGGTGCGCTGACCATGTCCACGCTTTTCAGACGGTGCATTTTTTCGGGCGCGCGGTGGTCCCCTTCGATTCGCCACCACTTTCCGGTCAGGTCGGGGATGTATCCGTAAAACACCGCCGTCAGGAAGTGACTTTCCTCTTTCACGATGGTGCAGAAATGATCGATCGCCTCCACCGTGGCGTCGTTCAGACACCGCAGATATTCGGCGGACCGTTTTTCCGGCGGGGGGATTTCCCGGCCGAAACGTTTCCGCATGGGTTCGGAAGTGTCCGGCGCCAGCGAAGGATTCCATAAGGGCCATTCCCCAAAGATTCCTCCACAGACATGAATTCCCAGAATGCACTTTGCATACGGCGCGTTTCTCAGATGCCGGACCGTCTGCCGGAAGGCCTCTCCCATTTCCTTTTTCCAGAGTTCCGAGGCGAACGATTCATGGTTTGTCCCCTGCCAATCGCCTTCCACGCCGGTCAGAGAGCCGTCGCCCAGCGCGAAGCCGCAGCGTTCGGAAGGATGTTTCGCCAGCCACCATTCCGGGGCCCAGACGAAGATCCGCGGAATACAGAAGGCGTCCGGAAAACGGGAGTGAAAAAGCCCGATTTCCCGGTCGAACATTTCGAAGTCGTATTTATTTTCTCCGATCCAGTATGGGTGGGCGGCATAATGATAGGAGCAGAAGAAGCTGAAAAGCCGGACTCCCGCCTCATGAAAGGCCTTTCCATCCGTTTCCTCTACGGTTTTCTGCCAGAAAAACAGCGGGAAGACGGGTTCCCCTTCCCGGAAGAGGGCAGGGGCGCCGTGATAAGGCTGAATCGAAAAAATGGAGTCCCCGTTCATCAGTAGTAGACTCCCCTGTAGTCATTGCTGGTCGTGTTGGCGAGAATGACAGCCATGACTAATGGATTGGTGGCCTTGGTGGTGCCTTTGGCCGGTGCGTCCGCCCGCATGGAACGGACGTTTCCGTCGCTGAACAGCGCATTGCGTTTTTCCAGATGGCGGAATGCTTCCTTCTGCGTCATGCCGTAGGACGCGTTCGGGATCGGAGAGGTCGAGACGATGTAGGAAATTCCTTCGACGCCGTATGGATTATCAAGGAAGGACAACGTGCTGGACGGGTATTTGACCCGTTCCGGGCGGAGAAACAGAGCCATGTAATTTCCGGTGAATGTAGTTGTCCAGGAGGGGTAAATGATTTTCGTTTCGGTCACGGCTGCATAGTTGTAGCCGGGATGCACCCACCAGTTGGGGCCGTAGTCATAATAATGCCCCGTCGGATTTTTGGTCTGGGCGGGACAGGAGATTTTCTTCTCGGTTCCGGTTACCGTGCCTTTGATGCCCATTTCCTGCGCGAGGACGGAATACCATCTTCCGGCGACGTTCGTATACCCCGGAGGAAAATACCCGCAGTCCGACGTGTAGGAATGTCCTGCCAGTCCGATCTGCCGGAGATTGCTGATGCATTGAACTCCCCGGGCGGTTTCGCGCGCTTTGTTCAATGCAGGCAGAAGCATGCCGGCCAGAATCGCGATGATCGCTATGACGACCAGCAATTCTATTAATGTGAAATCGGAGCGGAATCTGCTTTTATTCCCGGTTTTCATGATGTGCCTCCTTTTGATTTTTATATTTTTTCCTGCTGCCGCAATCTTGTCCGCCACAGACGATCGGTCTGGAGCGGGGGATATTCATTTGTATCATGACAGGCCGCCCCTTTCCGCTGGAACGGGATGGAAAGCGGGACCGGATTGAACCGTCCGTTGAGAAGAACTTCCAGCGGGAGGTAACAGCACGGTCCGGGGAAATTTCCCGGAACCAGCACGCATTCGATGCTGGAGGAATATTTGCGGATGGAATAACCCGTTCCGCCGGGGGCGCTCCAGCCTTCGGGAAGACGCCATGTCACATTCACCAGATCCGATTCATAGCGCTTGCTGAAGAAGCTGATTTTGAGGTGGCACGGCCGGCCGGGTTCGATTTCCGCCGTGTCCATATATTCCACTACCAGTTCCCCGTAGGGCAGATCGAACACCAGTTCCCACGGAGAACGTTCCCAGACGCGTTCCCGGATCATTTCGGAATCCGTCAGGCCTTCCTGAAAAACGCTGTCGAGAGTGGTTTCCCCGTGCGTCAGACGGAGAAGCGCCGGATTGTCGACGGTCGCCCGGAACGCGGCGGCCATGACGCGGTCCGTCAGTTCGCTCAATGTTTTCGGCACCTTCAAGTTGAACGGGAACGGATTGACGGCGACCGTCTGGATGCTTTCCCCGATGGGTTCGATCCATTTCTGCGGCAGTCCCTTTCGTCCGAGAATGATGCCGAGGATCGATCCTGCCGTGGCTCCGGTGCAGTCGGTGTCGTCGCCGCAATTCACCGCGGTGCAGAGCGACTTTCCGAAATCGCCTTCTCCGTAAAGGAGCCCCAGAATCGTGAACGCGATATTGTCCGGCGCCTGAAACCAGCCCAGATCCTTGCACTCCCGGGCAACGGCTTCCCGTGCTTCCAGCCAGGTGCGGCCTCCGTCATATTGTTCGCAGACCAGCTTCACGGCGCGGGCGATCCGGCAGTTTTCCGGAATCTTGGAAAGTCCGATCGCGATGAGTTTGCGCAGATCGGAAACCACGAAAGCCGCGGACTCCATGGCCGCCGTGAACATCTCCGCATAAATCCCTTCCCCGCAATGGTCCGCGCACGCGTCGAAACTGGCGAACAGCGCGGCTTCGTCCGGCTGGCCGGGGAACAGGCACGCCCAGATCTCCGACCGTATCCAGGCTCCGTTGCTGAATTTCCAGGTATTGTTGTTCAGGACCCCGGATACGGGCGGGTAGAATCCGCGCTTGATGTTCGCCTTGCAGACGGAATACTCGCACCACGGGCCTGTCACATGGTCCAGCCAGTATTCCCCCAGCAGACGGGGCGTAATGCCGTAGACTCCGTTTTCCTCGACCGCCTGAAGCCAGGAAAGCTGTAAATCCAGATCGTCGTTCGGAAGGGGACTCCCGTTCATTTCCTGCGTGTAGAAGGTCACATCGTGGATCACGGGCGGACCTTCGAGCGGGCCGCCGAGGGTGCCTCCGATGTTTTTGCCGGTCCAGCATCCGAGAACTTTGTCCCGGAAGATTTCAATATTCAGATTCCTTTGGGAAGGGGTCGTTTTGCATTTCATGATTGGGAAGCTCCTGATGTTTCTATCCTTATTTTACTCTATGAAATGGATTTCCGCCATAACAAATTAAGGAATTCCTTGGACAAAAAAAAGTTTTTAAGAAAAATTCGGAAGGATAAATCATTTTTTTTTGAAAAAACAAAAGAAGGCGATATAATAAAGGACATTATGCTGACTTACCACTTAAAAGATCTGGACCGTTCCAATACGAAGATCGCCGTTCATCTTCAGAACTGGGATAACTGCAAGGCGTTTCCGAAGCACAAGCATGACTATATCGAGGTCATCTATGCCGTTCACGGAAACGGAGTGAACATGATCGACCATTTCTCCTATCCGGTGATCGCCGGTGATTTGTACATCATCAAGCCGGGGTCGCTCCATTCCTTCTATTCTTACTCGAAACTGACGGTCTACAACCTCATTTTCTCTCTGTCCCTGTTCTCGTCCGGGGAGCTGCGCCAGTTGAGCGAATGCGATAACTTCAAAAGTATTTTCACCCATTCTCCCGATGAGGCCAAATACAACAAAATCAGGCTTTCTCCCGTTCAGAATTCCATGATCGGCGCTTATTTCGCACAGCTCTATCAGGAACTGAACCAGCGGGAAAAAGGATACCGGCTTTTGAGCAAATCGATCATGGTGATGCTCCTCACGAAAATATGCCGTATCAGCGCGGAGACCGGAAAAAACAAAGTCCTGCTGGATACTTCCGACAACGATGTCAATTCACTGTCCCGGATTCTCGACTACATCAACCGCAACTATCTTACGGAAATTACGCGCGGCAAGATTGCATCCGTCGGGAACCTGAGCAAGAATTACGTCAGTGAATTTTTCCACAAACACACGGGCACTCCGCTCCTGAAATACATCAATACCCTGCGGATTGAAAACGCGAAAAACCTGCTGATTTCCCGTCTTGACCTGAATATGGGGGAAATTGCATCCTGTTCGGGATTTGCCGACACCAGCTATTTCACCCGGTTGTTTCATTCCATGTGCGGCTGTTCGCCCACCGCGTTCAGGAAAATGTCCGGAGACTTTTTAAAAAGCTGACCTTTTCTCCGGAATTCTGAATCATCTGTTTTCAGCAGGTTTTTGGGGTGGTGTTTCCACAAAAAAAAAGACTCCGGGAACCGGATCTTCACCCAATTCCCGAAGTTAAGCCCCTCCGCGAGCCCCCGGTGAAAACATTCCGCAGGTGATCTCGGAAAAATCCGGGTGCTGCAACCCGTTTCATTTCCATGACGCTTGCCTGTCGGATGCCTTCCAAGGTCTCCCAGGCCTTCTTTATGTTCGGATGCCTTTCCCCCG
>CAYWZD010000153.1:0-8607 GCA_964462755.1 uncultured Victivallales bacterium
GACTGATGGAAAGAAATGCATTTTTGACGCCGAGGGAATCGGCGGTTTCCCGGGCAGCGCCGGAAAGAGTCAGAACCGGCCGGCCGGAAAGAGAGTCCCGGAGAATTTCGATGTCGGTGAAGGAGCATTTCACGCCGATGCCGCAGCCGAGGGCTTTGGAAAGCGCCTCCTTGGCGGCCCAGCGGCCGGCGATGTAGGAAATGCAGTCTTCGCTTTCGGCAATTTCCCGGGGTGTGAGAAGACGTTCCAGAAAATGGGAGGCGTGCTTCCGGACGATGTCTTCCATCCGCCGCATGTCGGCAATATCGGTTCCAAGGCCGAGGATCATGGTTTGTCACTCCGCATTTAAAAGTCCGTGGTCTACGAAACTGAAGGCATCCGTACGGGAGACGATCATATGGTCCAGAAGCCTGATCTCCAGCGACTTGAGAGCCGCCCGGACATCCTCCGTGAATTTCTTGTCCGCTTTGGAGGGGAGGGTGACCCCGCTGGGGTGGTTGTGGATGATGATGACCCCGGCGGCTTTCTTGCGGAGGGCGTCGACCGCGATGCTCCGGGGATAGATCACCGCATAATCCACGGTTCCGCGGGAAAGGATTTCGGAGCCAATGACATGATTTTTGGAATTGAGACAGATGAGCATCATCATTTCATCGGGATATTCCGCCAATTTCATCCGCGCGTAATTCTGGAGCTGATCGGGGGAGGAGATCACATCGGTATTTTTCATCCGGCCATCCAAATACCGGACGCAGAGGTCGCGCATGAGCTTGAGGAGGAGCGCGGAGTTCTCGCCCATGCCGTCCACCTCGCAGAGCTCATGGAGTTCGGCGTCCATGATGCCGCCGATGTCCTTGAAACGTTTCAGGAGTTCGCGGGCGATGGGCTTGACGTCCCGCCGCTGGATGCAGTAGGTCAGGAGCAGTTCCACCATGTCGTATTCCGGAAAGCCGTCGCCGCCCGCCTTGAGATATCGTGCGCGCAGACGTTCCCGGTGTCCTTCTTTGAGTGATCGTTCCACGTTTCGCCGTCCTTATTCCTTATTGAAATGCGCTGAAAAATAGCATGTTTTCCCCGGAAAGTCAACCGGAAAGGATGTTTCCGCGTGAAATATTCCCGAAGTTGGAATATTCCGGCTTGACAAATTCTCCGGCAGTGTTATATTCTCTCTATGCCCAAACGTATGGGCAGTTTAAGAACAACCTCAAAAAACGCTGGAAAACAAGTCATGGCGGCAACTATCAAAGACATTGCGAAACTGGCAAAAGTGGACGTGGGTTCCGTTTCCCGGACCCTGCGCAACCATCCGGAAGCCCTCCGCCTCCGTGAGGAAACCCGGAAGCGGATCTGGCGGATCGCGGATGAACTCGGATATCACCGCAACCAGCTGGCCGCGGCCGTCCGCACGGGCATCGCCAAAACCATCGGCATCATCCTTTCCGACAACGAATACAGCGCGATGCAATTCACTGGCATCATGCGCGAAGCTATGAAGTGCGGGTTTGACGTTAAACTTTATCCGGATTCCGAACCGGAAAAGACCTTTTCGAAAATCATGGAAAACCAGATCAAGAACGTGATCGTCCTTTCCGCCTGTGATACGCTCCGCGAAAAAGCCGCGGTTTTCGCACGGAAATACGGCATCCGTCTGGTTTACGTTTCCGAATATTCGCACGGAGAATTCCCGGCCATCAACATTGACAACTTCGCCGCCGCGGAAATGGCGACGGATTATCTGATCCGGTGCGGACACCGGAGAATCGCTCTTTCCTGCGCCCAGCACGATCTCCATTCGAAAGAAGACTTCGGGCGCAAATACATCCTCGAACGTCACAATGGATTCATTCATGCCCTGAAACAGGCCGGAATTACGCCCGATCCCGAACTGCTGGCATGCACCGAAGACTATCGCGAATACATGAGATATTTATTTTCCCTGCCAGAGTCAAAACGTCCGACCGCGGTCTTCGCCATCGGCGACGCCTGCGGTGTGGTCATTGAAAATGTCGCCGTCGAAATGGGGCTGAAAGTACCGGACGACATTTCCGTCATCGGCTTCGGCAACTCCGAAACCATTTGTGAAATGGCTCATTCCGAACTCAGCAGCGTCGGTCCCACCCTCTCTCTCACCGAATACGGAGAGATGGCCGTCAAGCTCCTTTTCAAGCTGCCCGGGGGAATGATCCCGGACGCAAACAACAACTGTCTGATCAGTCCGAAACTTTTTATACGGAAATCCGTCAAAAATAGAAACCAGTCAATGGAGGTACTGCCATGACCCCTTCAAAAGAAAGAAAATCGCAAAAGAACTGTTTCACGTTGATCGAACTCCTGATCGTTATTGCCATCATCGCGATTCTGGCGGCCATGCTGCTGCCTGCGCTGAACCGGGCCAAAAAATCGGCACGGACCATCGATTGCATCAACAAGCTCAAGCAGATGTCCATCGGGTTCAGCGTATACGGGAACGACTACAAGGAATGGGTTCCCGGAGCCGCCTACCTCAAAAACGACTACTATGCCAGTTTTGTGATGCTTTTCGCCAATGTCGGAATCTGGAAATACGACTCCACCAAGTTCATCAACAAACCGTATGTCTGCGATGAGGCCATCAACTACGCTGTGGAAACCAAAACCGCCAACTACATGAGTGGAAACCTTTATTTCTCGGCGGGAACCAACTACAACCTGATCGGCTCCAAAGACACTCCGATCGGCTATCCTCAGTATTACCAGAAATATAGAAACGGATGGATCGCGGCAAATGTAACAACCACAAATCCAGCAGGAACCACAACCTTCTTCAAACCCGGCTCCGCCAACTTTCCTTCCGCCCTCGGGCTGGTCATGTGCAGCAACGGTTATACCGACACCTATTTCCATTATTTCCACAACAAGGGCGTAAATCTCCTTTTCTGCGATGGAAGCGCACGTACCACGCTCATCAGCCAGATGGGGGTTTACCGGATTTCCACGATCTGGTATTCGTGGCCGTCGAACGGATGTCCCGACCGGATGGTTAACATCAACAGCCTGTAAAAAATATCAATGAAAAGGAAAGAATCATGACAGCAAAACGGCTTGCAGTTCTTCTGTCCGCATCCATGGGTTTTCTCTCCGTTTCCAGCGCGGATTACACCCTGACGGAAAACGGAAAACCCAACGCCCGCATTCAATCGAATCCGAATCCGGCCGCGCCCGAATTCGCCGCCGTCACCGAACTTCAGAACTATATTCAGAAGATCTCCGGTGCTCAGGTGAAACGGACCACCTATCCGGGGGTATTATGGCGGACAAGGTCCGATACGCCTGAAACCGTTGAAATCCTGCCCGTGGCTCTCGAAAACGGCAAACATCTCCTCCCCGCCGCAGTCAAGGCGAAACTCGAAGCCACCGACAACCCGGACGCCTTCTACATCAAGAGCGATTCTTCCGACGGAAAGACCATTTTCATCGCCGGAAAAACCCCGCAGGCGGTTCTCTACGGCACACTCTCTTTCATCGAAGACTATCTGGGCGTCCGCTGGTTCCATGCCGGAGAGGAAGGCGAATACTGCCCCAGAAACAAAACCATACGTCTGAATGAAATCGACGATTTCCGTCAGCCGTGGATGGAACACCGTTCCATCGGCGCATGGACAAAATCGGTTCTGCCGTTCGACTTCGAAAACTATGAAACCTGGCTCACACGCAACAAATTCAACTGGAACATCAATCACGCCTATTCCGACAAGACCCGCCTTCAGCTCGACAAGGCGACTTGCGGAAACAAGGCCATCGGCGGAGGCGGACACCTCACGTTTGAAGTGGCGGTTCCCCAGAAGCTTTTTGCGGCACACCCGGAATATTTCCCGCTCAAAAACGGCAAACGCGTCTGCGAGGAACGCTCGCAGCGCTGTCTCTCCAACCCGGCCGTTCAGAAAATGGTGGCCGATTATATCGTCAAGCATACCGCCTACGGCGGCGAATTCGACATCGGATATCACGATTCCACCGACGGCTGGTGCTCGTGTCCCGAATGCGTCAAGATGGGCACCGGCGACACCACCGGAAAATTTTCTTATTCGACTCTGGCTCATCGGTTTACAAAACTGGTTTCCGACGCCGTCCTGAAACGCAACCCGGATGCGAAACTGTCATATATGATGTATTCCCAGTTCCGTCCGCTCCCGGACATCAAAAACTTCCTATATGACAAACGGATGCTCGGTGTCTATTGTCCTCACCAGCGGTGCTACGTCCACGCGTTCGACGATCCGAACAGCGACTGCAACAAGTTTTTCTACGACGAATTCATGAAATGGAAAAATCTGGGCACGCAAATCGGATTCTTCGAATATTACTGCTCCGCGAATTCCCCGTATGTTCCAATGGAATACATCCTTGCGAAGGACATGCGCTTCTTCAAAAAAATGAACTTCTCTTCATGGCATGAGGACTGCACCTATCCCGACGCTCAATATCCGCTTTCCAACTGGCCGCTGTACTGGGCCGCCGGAAAGCTCATGTGGAACCCCGATCTCGACATCGACCGTCTGATGGACGAAGCCTACACTCTTTACTACGGCGCGGCCGCCGAACCTATGAAGAAGTATCAGAAATATCGCCGCGAGCTCTGGGAAGCCGCGCCCGGACACGCCCTCTACGGCGGGCCGAAACGTTATGCCTACTGTCTGACGGTTCCCGGAGCGGAAAAACGCCTCCTCGGTTATCTGGAGGAAGCGAAAAAGCTGGCAAAAGGCGACAAAATCCTTCTCAAGCGCATCGGAAATGACGAATCTTTCCTGAAAAAATACTGGATCTCCGGAGCGGAAGAGCTGAAAAAGTTCTCCTCCGGGCAGAATTTCATCCCCGTGGCCAGGGCCGACGGAAAAATCACCATTGATGGCGTTCTGGACGAGGACGCCTGGCGCGGCGCTTCGTTCGTCACCGGGTTCAAGGACATGAAAACCAAGGAGGAGCCCATCGAAGAAACGCGCATCCGGGTTCTCTACGACAAGGACAACTGGTATATCGGCATCGAAGCCATGACCGAACACGCCTGGGGGAAACTCGCCGCCAATGTCGCGGAACGCGACGGCAATGTCTGGCAGGACGATTCCGTCGAGACCTTTTTCCAGCCGCCGAACTCGGGCGATTCCTACCAGTTCATCGTCAATTCCCTCGGCACACTCTGGGACGGCAAAATGCACCAGAAAGACCAATATGATTCAAAGGCCGAAATCAAAACCCGCGTGCTCAAGGACCGTTACGTAATTGAAATGCGCATCCCGGTCAAACCGATGGGACGCAATGCCATCGCCAACGGCGAAGTCTGGAAGATGCATTTCTACCGGAACGTTCACAACCTTCAGCCGCCGAACAACACCGAGGGAATCGGACTGGATGCCGCTCCGCCTCATGAACAGACCCGCTACCGTAGCGCCACTGTCGGCAAAAATGTGTTCAGAAATGGTAATTTTTCCGAAGTGATTCCCGTCAAGGAGAATGACAAAAAAAATTACCGTTCTTCGGAATTTGCAAAAGGCTGGAGCGGAAATTCGGTTGGAATCGTCAAAGGCGCAAACAACCGGAATTCGGTCGAACTGAAACACTACATGATTTCATGGCTCGACCTCACCCCGGCCAGAGACTATCCGCAAATTCTACGGGGAGAAATCGCGGCCTCCGGAAAAGGCGCGCTCGATTCACACATCAGCGGCTGCATTCGCAAGCCCGCCGACAAAAAAGCTTTCGGACATGAAATCAAACTCAAAGTGATCGAAAAAGGAACTCTTTCGGACAAGGCACAGACGTTCCCGTTCGAAGTCGAAATTCCGCCGTATTTCCAGGGATACATCTATTTGTATGCCCCCGATGCGAAAATCGACTACATCACCGGTTCACTCAGCCCGAAAAAATAGGAGAAAGACCGGGAGGGAAGAAAAAACCTTTTTGAAAAAAGCTTTTTTTCATCCCCCCGGACCCCTCATCATTTTTCCAAAAACTTTCAGATTATAATTTATTGCATTGCAATAAATTATGAGTTAGAAATCTTTGGAAGAGATTGGGGTATGGGGAAAGGGAAAGCCTTTCTTGAAAGGGGTTCCTTTCCCCTTATTCCCCGTCCTTTACACTTCCGTTTACAATCCGGAACCGGCGGGCTTTTTTCAGATTCAAGTCCTCGGAAACTTCCGTCAGGGCGAAAAAAGTCTGCCCGGCCGAGGATATCTTGGCCAGAAACGATTCTTTTGTACGGGCGTCCAAATCCCCGGTGGCGTCGTCGACCAGAACCACCGTATCTTTCAGCGCGCCCTGCGTTCTGCGGACCGCTTCCAATTCCGCCAGTTTCAGCACAAGAGAAGCCATGCGGCATTGTCCGCGGGAACCGAAAAAACGGAGATTTTTTGCCGAATGTATAAATTCGAAATCATCCAGATGCGGCCCGAACGAAGTGAACCCCCGGACCATATCGCGCTGAAGTTCGGCTTCGGTTTTTTTCAGGTATGATTCCCTGTCTTCCGTTTCCTTCAGGCAGCGCATTCGGATTCCGAATTCCGCCAGCGGCGGACAGATTTCCGTAATCATTTCATGCATCAGATCCGAGAGCATGGAACAGTAAGTCCGGCGTTTCCGCACGATCAGCGAGCCGGATTCCGCCAGCACGGAGGAATAGGAATACAGGATATCGCGATCGTTTTTTTTGCTTTTCAGCAGAAAATTCCGGGAACGGAGCACGGAGGAATAATTCTGGAGAGCCGTGAAATATTCCCGGTCCAGCATGGAGATGAACATATCGAAAAAACGTCTGCGGAGAAGGGAGGGTCCGTTGATAATCAGGGGATCGTCCGGAAGAAAGGCGACCGTTTTGATCTTGCCGGTAAAGTCGCTGGCTTTGGATATGGGCGTATGGTCCAACTGAAGGCTGCGGACATTTCCCGCCTCGACTTCCAGAACGGACTTCCATCCGGCCGGACGCGTAAATTCCAGTGAAAGACGGAAACTCATCGTTCCGATCCGTTTCATTTCCTGAATTCTGGACGTCCGGAAAGAGCGAAGGTTCGCGAGATAGAAAATGGATTCGAGAAGACTTGTTTTTCCCTGTCCGTTCGATCCTTCGAAAATGACGGAAGCGGAATCGAAGTCCAAAGAAGCCTCCCCGAAATTGCGGAAGTCTTTCAGGCTCAACTGCTCGATGATCATTTTACGGCTTCCGTAACTTTTTTCCCACAGAAAGGCGACCGGAAAAAATGACGACGGTTCCGTCATTTCCGGGAAGGGAAATCGTCCCGTTTTTATGGAAATCCGGGATACATTTCAATACAGGCCGTCCCGTTTTGAATTTCAGCGGAACGGAAGAATAATTAATCATGACGCAGATCGTATTTTTTCCGTCAAAATGTTCCGTAATGCCCACGGAAGACGGTTTTTCCGGAAAGGAGACGCTCCCACCCGAAAGTTCAAATACTTTCCGATAGATTTTCCAGAAATCGTTTTTGCTTTCCAATGCGGAATCCTCTATCGGCACACTCAAAAAGAAGACTTCCCCTTTCCCGAAGGCGGACTGGATCAACACCGGATTCCCTTCGGCGTCCTTTGCCAGAATCTTCCCTTTTTCCACGATCAGTTTCTGCGTGAAAGGAGAATCACAGGCCATCTCGGACGTTTCCCCTTCCAGCCGGAAAGATGTGCGGGAAGAATTTTTCGTGCGGTAGTCGATCCGGCATCCGAAGACTTCTTCAAACGGCTGAAGCACTCCGTTGGAACAAGTTACGAACAAAGACGCTCCTTTTTTCACTTTTTCCAGGAGAGCGTCATAACGGTGTTTATCCATCACCCGAAAACCGGATACAGACGGCATCATATAGAAATCAGAGTCAGGCAATGAGGCGGAAGCAAATGCATATCTGACCTCAAATCCAGCCTGTTTCGCAAGAAGAAACGAGGCAAACGCAATTTTCCAGTGGTCCTGGTCGTGGGTCAAGATGCAGACGGCATCTGTTTTCCGCTGAGGAAGTTTTTCAAACGGAAGGGAATCCAGATATTTCACAAATTTCCACATGGCCTCAGCCGTCGGCTTCGGCTTCCGGTCGGCGGTGAAAAGACCGAGTTCACGCTCCATTCCGATCCAGTCGTAAGGAGGCTGTTTCAAATGCGTCTGGTTGAATCCGCACCACCAGAGATATCCGCGAAGATCATGAGCCCAGGCGGAAAACAGGGAAGAACGCATATTGGCGGCGGCCCGTTCCTCGCTGCACTGCATGGGACCCAAAGAACCCGCTTCCTCCACAAAACAGGGTTTACCGCCTATATCTCCGTAAAGCAGGGACTCCGCCGTGGAATGAAGAGTGGAAGGCAATTCATTGAACTCGGAAAGATTGCAGAAGGGTGTGAACAGCGGATAAGGATGTGTCGTCAGAATGTCGACAAGTTCCGAATGACTTTGGATATTCCATATATTCTCTTCACTCACCTTGAGACCATGCATTCCGGAAATGACCGGCCTTGTGTTATCCTCCAGAAGAATGGAGGAAACAACGGAGTTCGTCCATAGCCAGGCGGAAGCCTGTTTTACATTGAACTGGAGACAGTTGCACTCATTACCGAGGTCCCACGCAAGAATGGATT
>CAYWZD010000154.1:0-6732 GCA_964462755.1 uncultured Victivallales bacterium
TCCGGAATGCCGTCCACCACGCTGTCGCACCATTTCTTTCCGGAGGTCGCGGGGTCCTTGCTGGGAAACTCGAGGGATTCGCCGACCAGGCTGAGCGCCCTGGCCCCGGGATAGTAGCGGATGAGATTGCCGTAAATATTGTCGAAGAACGCCTCGGCGTCCTTGTCGTCCGGATGCTTGTAACAGCGGATATAATTGTAAAGGACCACGTCGACGCCATAGTTGGCGGCGCGGTCGATGATGTCATTGATGTTGCAGTAGCCGCGCGTGGTGGTGTCGATGTCCTTGGTGAAGACATCGATCGCGTTGAAGCCCGCATGGACAATCGCGTCCAGCTGCCAGTCCGGAAAATCGTCGATTCCCGAGCCGGAATGGACGCTGCGCATGCGCGTGAGCTGTTCACGAAGGTAAAAGACATTCTTCAGGAACGGCGCCTCGCGGAGGTTCATCAGGTCCTCCAGATGAATGGAACCGTAGAATACTCCTCGCTCTTCCGCGCCGCAGATCAGAACGCCGTCACCGGAGGCTTCCAGCACAAAAGAACCCTGTTTCCGGGGCGTTTCCAGAGGAATGCCCTGATATTCCTCCGCCGTGACCAGCAGAAGGGTCTTCGGGGCTTTTTTGAGTTCGGCGGAAGTCTCGATCCGGAGGGAGACATTCATGCTCCTGAACAGATAATCCTGAAAATCATCCGCCGCATGGCGCACCAGTTTCGGGGCTGCGGAACCGATCACGATTTTCCAGGAGGAATTGATTTCAAGTTCCCCTTCGGAAGGCTTCAAAGAGGGATCGCGGCGGTCTGCTTTATGAACCTCGCGCATCCGTTTCAAAAAATCATAATTCTTTTCGTCCTGCATGAAAATTCTCCCTTGTTGTCGTCAGAACGATTACAATAGCACCGGGGAAAGCGCTTTCAAGGAGGATTTCGACACAGTGGAAGAAAAATGACAGTCCGGCAAAAGATTTTCCGCACGGTAAATGAAAGCGGGATAATTTACGGCCGGAGCATTTCCCCGCAAAAAACCGGAAAACAGGCGTCCTTACGATTCCGGCGGAGTTTTCTTTTCCAATTCCTCGAGAATGATCTCGGCGGGCGTGAGATATTTCTTCTTGTTGTTGCATTCCTTGCAGCAGGGAACGATATTGCCTTTGGTACTGCGGCCGCCGCGGGCAACCGGGACCACATGGTCCATGCTCAGTTCTTCGGGAAGGAATTTCCGATGGCAGTAATGACAGATTCCCTTGTCGAGAAGGCTGCGCCACCAGGCGCTTTTACGGAGTTCCCGCGCCTTCGCCCGTTCCCGTGCGATGTGGGCGGAATCCTTTTGGATGTCGATCCAGTCGGACATACGTCAAGCCTCCTTGATTCTGCTGAAAAGCGCCAGCGCGTTCGAAGTGGTTGCCAGCGCACATTCTTCCAGTGAAATCCCTTTAACTTCCGCAAGTTTCTGCGCCACAAGGGGAATATAGGCGGAAGAATTGTTTTTGCCCCGATGCGGCTTCGGCGCAAGATAAGGGGCGTCGGTCTCGAGAAGCAGACGCGAAAGCGGAAGGGCGGAGACGATCGAACGGATGTTATCCGCCCGTGTGAAAGTAATCATTCCGCCGATCCCGAAAAAAGCGCCGAGTTCAAGAAATCTCCGGGCAAAGTCCGAATCGCCCGCATAACAGTGCAGCACGAAACGGCCGCCCTGCCGGGCAAACGGTTCGAGAAGTGCAAAGGCATCCTCATACGCCTGTACGGAACTTTCTTTATCGCGACAATGCACAACCGCGGGCAGATTCCAGCGCAGAGCCAGTTCCAGACAGGCGGAAAAGACTTCCTTCTGGACATCATTTTCACAGAACCCGTAGTAATAATCCAGTCCGGCCTCGCCGACCGCGGCCAGTTTCGGATGGTTCTCAAAAGAGTCGAACAGAGCAAGATTGGCGCGTTCTGAAGCAGCCTCGTGGGGATGGATTCCGGCGGCAAAATACACACATTCATTTTTCTCCGCGACAAGGGAAGCGTTCACGGAGTCCTCATGCCCGGAAGCGCAAAGCAGAAGACGGCGGACCCCGGCTTTTTCCGCATCCGCACAGTAGGAACCCATATCTTCGATATAGTCACCGTTGTGAAAATGAGTGTCTATGAAAAACATGCCTGAGAAAACTCCATTCCCGCGGCGGCTGTGAATTTTTCTTCCAATTCCGCCATTCCTGAAGAAAAATCTGATTTTTACATGGACCGAGTTTGATTTTTCTTTTTTTTGTGTAATAATTATATCATATTTGTGAATATAATATATACGGACTTTATGAAAAGTTCAAATGGTAATGAAAAGGGATAGGTGAAATGGCAAATTTCGCACAGTTGCTCAAAGAAGAAATCACACGTCTTTCTAAAAAAGAAGTCCGGACAGCCATAGCACCAGTATTCACGGCAATCCAGACCCTCCGTAAAGCCAACATGGAACAGAAAAAAAAATTGGCGGAACTCGAACACTTGTTCCAGAAATACGCATCCGCCATTCCCGAAATGCAGTCTTCGCCTGACGGAAAGGGGCTGAGTTTCGATAAGAAAACCCGACTGGGACCGGGAGGCATCATCCGCATCCGGAAACGTCTCGGGCTGGACCGCCAGAGCATGTCCCGTCTGCTTGGAGTCAATCCGAATTCCATTTTCCTCTGGGAACACGGCAAGAACAAGCCCCGGCCGAACATGCGTGAAAAGATCCTGTCCATGCGCGACCTGACAAGGAAAGACATTCAGGAACAGCTGAAAGCCCTTCCCGACCAGGCGCCCGTTTCGAAAACCCGGAAAAAAACACTTGAAAAGGGTTCCGAGCCCGCAGCCCAGGGCAAAACCGCGGGGGCTCCGGAAAAAAAGGAGTCTTCTAAGACCATGTCCCCGGAGAAATAAAGGAAGAAAATCCAGCTGATGAAAAAACTCCGGCATGGAACATTCCGATGCCGGAGGAAATTCAAATACGCCGAACTGTTTGCTGGACAGACTCTTCCGGCGCAGCTTTTCAGACACACCGGAAGACTGTCCGAGGGATCAAACAGCCGCGGGAGCGGGCGAAGTCGGGGCCGTGGTCGAGGTTCCCGGTGTAAGGACTCTCTTCCCGAGTTCGGCATCGATGAAAATCAGAGCGGACTGATTATCACCGATCCGGGTCAATTTGTCGATGATGGTCTGAACGTTCCGTTCTTCTTCGACCTGTTCGGCAACAAACGTATTCAGAAAGACAAGCGTGGCGTAACTGTGTTCCTTCATGGAAAGCTCCGCCAGTTTGTCGATCCTTTTGCTGACCAGTTTCTCATGTTTGAGCGCCGCCATGAAAGTGGCGAGGGCGGAATCCGCGTTGAACTCGGGTTTCTGGATGGCCTCCAGTTCAATCTCGGCATCCTGCCCTACCAGATAGGTATAAAAACCGTTTGCGTGGATCATCTCCTCGTCGGCCTGTATTTTCATCCAATGGGCGGCGCCCGGCAGATTCAGCTTTTCAAGAGCAGCGGAAAGGCCCAGATAAAGATAAGCTGAATAAAGCTCGAAGACCATCTGCTGGTTGATTCCCCTGGCAAGTTCATGACTGATCATTTTCGAAATCTCCTTTCGTTTGGGGTTGCTTCCTCCGCTTTGGCGGATTATCTTTAAACTAGCACCGGATCAAAATTTTGCAAGACGAAAATAAAACTCATAAAAAAATCAATAATGAACTCAATTCATCGGAGGTTCCAGGTTTTTTCCGGCGGAGAAGCCGAAAAAAACATTTTTTTTGAAACGCGATGGATTTCCGGACAATAAACCGGAATCTCCGGACGTTAAAGAATGCGGATAGGTGTATTTGTGTCAAATTCAGGAGAATTCCATATTATGAATTGGAAAAAAATATTGTTTCGTTTCGGTGAATTGATAATCGGCGCAATCATTCTGGCCGGGGCCGTCTTCTTCTACTATCATGCGGGGGTTGAACGCAAGATCATGTCGCACCGGCAGTCCGACTCCGCACCGACGGTCCGGCTTGGCAAAGTCAGGCCCCGGAACATACAATCCCGCGTGGAGGGAATCGGAACCGGAATGGCGAAAGAATCCATAGATGTCATTGCGAATGCCACAGAGTTGGTTGTGGGACTTTTCTTCCAGGACGGCCAGACCGTGGAAAAAGGCAAACTGCTGGTCCAGCTGCAGGACGCCCAGCATCAGGCGGAACTCCAGCAGATGAAGATCAATCTGGAGGAACAGGAACGGGAACTCAAGCGGCTGACGCCCCTCTACAACGCCCGCATTACCTCACAGAAGGATTATGATGCCGCCCGGACAGCGGTTGCGCGCGCCAAAACGCAGATCGACATTGTGGAATACCAGATCGCCAACCGCAAAGTCATCGCTCCTTTTTCGGGAAAACTGGGAATGCGGAGAATCAGCCTTGGCAATCTGGTGTCCCCTTCCACGATCATCACAACGCTGGACGACATCAGCGAGATCAAAATCGATTTCCGTATCTCCGAAAAATACTATCCTCTGATCAAAGACGGGCAGAAAGTGGGAGTCACCAGCGTCGCATACCCGGACAAAATCTTCGACGGTGAAATCAGTGCGATTTCTCCAAGAATCGACACCACCACCCGGACCGTGGAAGTCCGCGCGACAGTCCCCAACAGAACAGGAAACCTGATGCCTGGAATGCTTTTCGTGGTCAAGCTGGATCTGGGTTCCCGCTCCGCCCTGATGGTTCCGGAAAATGCCATCATGAGCCTCGGGGAAATCCAGTATGTCTTTGTCTATCGTCCACGTACACGAACCGTCTCTCGCCGGGAGGTCAAACTGGGATTGCGCGACCGCGGAAGCGTCGAGGTCGTCGAGGGCCTGCGCGAAGGAGATGAGATTGTCATCGACGGCGTTCTCAAGCTGGTCGACGGCTCCGCCATCACGGTGAGCGGCTCCGTGGAAGACCTCGCACTTCCTCCGGCGGACCGGACGCCCGATGGAAAACCGGCTGACAAAGGAGCCGGAAAATGAGTATTTGTTCGACCTCGGTTGTCCGCCCGGTTCTATCCATCGTAATGATGTTGCTTGTGATCGTGTTCGGGCTGATCGGACTGAAACGAATGCCGGTCCGGGAATTCCCGGACATCGACGTCCCGATGATCTCCATCACGACCAACTATGACGGCGCTTCCGCCAGCGTGGTGGAGACGAAAATCACTGAAATCATCGAAGGAACCGTGGCCGGAATCGAAGGGCTCGACTCCATCGAATCGGACAGCCGCGACGGACGTTCCCGCGTCACGCTGGAGTTCTCCGTCACCCGGAACATCGACGCCGCGGCGAACGATGTCCGCGACCGGGTCAGCCGAATCCTCTACCGTCTGCCCGACGAAGCGGATTCCCCCGTCATCGCCAAATACGACGCCTCCGGGTCCCCCGTAATGATCATCGCCGTAACCAGCACCACAATGACCCGGATGGAGCTGACCGATTATGTCGACCGCTATCTGCTGGACCGTTTTTCCGTCATCGAAGGCGTGGCCGACGCCTCCATTCTCGGCGCCCAGGAACAGGCCATGAGAATCTGGCTAAACCGTACCGCCATGGCCGCGCGCGGAGTCACCGTGGGCGACATCGAAACCGCCCTCAATGCAGAAAATGTGGAAAATCCCGGCGGAAGAATCGAGTCCTCCGAACGTGAATTCGTGGTGCGCCTTGACCGTCAGTACCACACGCCCGAGGATTTCCGCAACATGGTTCTCAAACGCAGCACGGACGGCAATTACATCCGCTTGGGCGACGTGGCGGAGGTTTCCCTCGGTCCGCGCAACACACGCCAGCTCTTCACCGCCAACAAACAGCCCATGATCGGAATCGGGATTTACAAGCAGTCCACCGCAAACACCCTGACGGTTTCCGATGGAGCCAAAACGCTCCTGAAAGAACTCGCCAAGAGCCTTCCGAAAGGAATGGAACTCCGGATTCTCCGGGATGAGTCCAAATTCATCAACGCTTCCATCAAGGAGGTCAAGGAATCCCTGCTGATTTCGGCGGTGCTGGTTCTTCTGATCATCTTCCTGTTCCTTGGTTCCCTGAAGGCGTCGCTGATCCCCGCGTTGACTGTTCCGATCTCCCTGATCGGTTCGTTCATCGTTCTGTACGTCCTCGGCTACAGCATCAACATCCTCACGCTTCTGGCGCTGGTTCTGGCCATCGGCATGGTGGTGGACGACACAATCGTCGTGCTGGAAAACATTCACCGCCGCATCGAAGAAGGGGAACATCCGCTTCTGGCGTCCGTCCGGGGCTCCAACCAGGTGGTGTTCGCTGTCCTGGCGACGACTTTTGTGCTTGCGGCAGTCTTCATGCCGATCTGTCTCTGGGCCGGCAAAACCGGACGTCTTTTCACGGAATTCGCGGTCGCCATGACCGCCGCCGTCTGTTTTTCGAGCTTCGTGGCCCTGGCCTTCACGCCGATGCTCTGTTCCAAACTGCTGACCCACAAGGAAACCTCCTTTCTCGGCAA
This sequence comes from uncultured Victivallales bacterium, assembly GCA_964462755.1. Taxonomy (GTDB): domain Bacteria; phylum Verrucomicrobiota; class Lentisphaeria; order Victivallales; family UBA1829; genus SIG94. The sequence goes on from CAYWZD010000154.1 coordinate 6,501, forward strand.
GATCATCGACTTCTGCATGGGAAAATGCGAGAATGTCTATGACCGCCTTCTCCGCGCCACCGCCAGGGTTCCCATCCTCACGCTGTTCGTGTTCTTCGCCATCTGCGTACTGATGGTCTGGGGCTGGAAACGCCTGCCCGCCGATTATGAACCTCAGGAAGACCGCGGAATGGTCAACATCCGCATGCAGGCGCTCGAAGGCACCAATTTCTACACGATGACCGACAATTCC
>CAYWZD010000154.1:6832-8586 GCA_964462755.1 uncultured Victivallales bacterium
CCCGACTACACGGAGCTGGTCCGCTGGCGCGACATCCTTCTGGAAAAAGCCAAAAACTATCCCGGACTCGTAGACGTCGACTACGACTACAAGGAAACCACCCCGCAGTTCCGCGTCGAGGTCGACCGGAAACGCGCCAACGAACTCGGCATTCAGGCAAACGTCATCGGAACCACTCTTGAAACCATGCTCGGCTCCAAACAGGTCACCACCTTCGTGGACCGCGGACAGGAATACGACGTGGTCCTCCAGGCCGACCGCTTCAGCCGCGCCACGCCCGCGGACTTGAGCAATATTTACGTCCGGTCTTCCAATTCCGGACAGCTGGTTCCGCTGGACAACCTCGTCCGGATCAAGGAAATCGGCGATTCCGGGCGTCTCAACCGCTACAACCGGATGCGCGCCATCACGATCACTGGAAACGTCGCCCCCGGCTATGCACTGAGCGACGTCCTGAACTTCCTCGAGAAAACCTCCCGCGAAAACCTTCCCGAATACGCTCAGATCGCCTACAAGGGACAGTCCAAGGAACTCAAGGAGACCACCGGTTCCATGCTGTTCATCTTCGGGCTCGCCCTGCTGGTTTCCTTCCTCGTGCTTTCCGCCCAGTTCGAGTCCTTCATCAGCCCGCTGGTCGTGATGACAACGGTCCCGCTCGGCATGATCGGAGCGGTCATTTCCCTGAATCTCCTCGGCATGTCCATGAACATCTATACCCAGATCGGCATCATCATGCTGATCGGCCTCGCCGCGAAAAACGGCATTCTGATCGTGGAATTCGCAAATCAGCTCCGGGACTCCGGACACGAATTCGAGGAAGCGGTCCTCATGGCTTCCAGACTCCGCCTGCGTCCCATTCTCATGACGGGCATCTCCACCGTCGTCGGAGCCATTCCCCTGTTGATGGCGACCGGCGCGGGAGCGGTCAGCCGTCAGTGTCTCGGCGCCGTGGTTTTCTACGGCGGAACCAGCGCCTGTTTCCTGACGCTCTTCATCGTTCCGATCACGTATCTTCTTGTCGCACGTTATGACAAGTCCCCGATGGCGCTCCAGAAGGAACTCCAGAAGCTGGACAAGGAAAACCCCGTCTCCATCGAGTGATTCTTTCGTTCAGGACGGCAAACGGGGTCAAGATTTGAAGCCGTTTTACGGCTTGGCCGGACTCTCTTCCGGAAGCGGCAACGCGGGGAATTTCATGTCCGCGATCCGGGCGGATTCCTTTTCCAGAACCGCCGGACACGCCTTTGCGTCGGACGCTTCGAATCCGCGCAGAAAGACCGTGTAGACCGGCGACTGCCACCCTTTCGCACATCGGGCGGGAAACGCGGCCATCATATAATATTTATTGTAGGCGCGGGGCACTTCCCAGTAGCAGGCTTTCCGGATCGAGCCTTTGATGACTTCCGGGTAATAGAGCAGCACGCCCTTCTTCGCCGCGGTGTCGTAAATGGCGGTCCAGCGGATTTCCTTCTCCAGATGCCAGAGGACCTTTTCCTGCCGGAACACGCCGGACTCAAACGCCCCCTGCGAGGTCAGGGCGAACCAGTCGGTGGTGGCCTTGTTCCAGCAGAAAAGATTCACATACAGCAGATGGAATTTCTGTTCCCCGACGGTGAGGAAGCGTTTCTGCTCCAGAAATCCTTCGGGCGACAGTTCGACGCGGACCCGGAAAAGGGCGTTGTCGAACCGCGACACCTTTTCCAGCACGAATTTCCCGGCGCGGATCACTTCGTTGTTTTTCGGTTCCACCGCCC
>CAYWZD010000155.1:0-8552 GCA_964462755.1 uncultured Victivallales bacterium
TGGAGGCCGCTTTTGACCGGGAGCCGCCCCCGAAAATCTCTCTTGTTCCCGTGATTTCGCTTCCGCGTCCGCAGAGCTTCAAAAAGACTCTGCATTTTATCGCGTCCGCCGGAATTCCGAAAGCGTATTTCATCGGTTCCGCGCGGGTCGAGAAAAGTTACTGGAAAAGCGGCGCGATGGAGCCTGACGCCATTCTTGACGAGGTGCGGCTTGGTCTCGAACAGGGGATGGATACGGTTCCTCCCGTATTGGAGTTTCAGCCTTCTTTCCGGGCGTTCCTGAAGCAGATGGAAACACTGGAGTTTCCCCGGAAGATCATTGCGCATCCAGCGGAAGACGCATTGGAATGTCCGCATGCGGTCCGGGAGAAAATCTGTCTGGCGATCGGCCCGGAAGGGGGATACACGGATGCCGAGGTGGAGGCCTTCCGTTCGCTCGGGTTCGAGTGCGTTACTCTCGGTCCGCATATTTTGCGCGTGGAATTTGCACTTTCCGTTTTGTGTGGTAGATTGTGTCCTTGAATTTTTTACGTTCCGGATTTGACATTTCAAAATAGGAAAGGGAACAGCATGAAGAAGGTTGCTTTTGAGGGTTGGAAAAACTGTGTCGAGATGGTCAGCGGAGATTTCAGAATCATCGTGTCGACCGATGTCGGCCCGCGTGTGATGGGCGGCTTTGTCGGTAAAAGCAAAAACATCTTCAATGTCGATCCGAAGCTGGCTGGAACTTCCGGCGCGAAAGAGTGGGTCAACTATGGCGGACACCGCCTCTGGCATTCGCCCGAAATGAAGCCCCGCACCTACGGTCCTGACAACTCCAAAGCGACCGCCAAGGAAAACAAGGATGGTTCCGTGACTTTCACCGCAGGAACGGAGAAATCCACCGGCGTTTATAAAAGCATCACGATCAAGCCGCTGGGTGACAACAAATTCCGCGTGGAGCACCGTCTCCGCAACGACAATCCGTGGGAAATCGAGCTGGCCGCATGGGCGCTGAGCGTCATGGCTCCCGGCGGAACCGCGATTGCCCCGCAGAACCGCGAACCCTTCGCCCTTCTGCCCAATTCCTTCTTTGCCGTCTGGCCTTATACCGATATGGCCGACCGCCGCGTGACCTGGGGGCGTGACTATATTCTTCTCCGTCAGATGGCCGGAACGGAGCCTTTCAAAATCGGTTTCAACGGTAAGTCCGGCTGGGTTGCCTACGCCAACAACGGCACGATGTTCGTCAAGAAGTTTGAGACGGTTCCCGACGCCGAATACCCGGACAACGGATGCAGCATCGAACTTTACACGAACAAGGACATGCTGGAAGTTGAAACGCTCGGGCCGCTGAATCTCCTTTCCCAGGGTGAAGAGCTTCTCCACGTGGAGGAATGGTCCTGCGTGAAAGGCCCGGAAATAAAGACAGAAAAAGACGCGAAGCGCTTTTTCTGAGTTTGTAAATTTGTAAGTTGGTGAATTTGTAAATGAAAGACCGGGAGGTCCGGGAATGTTCACGGGGGCGGTTCAGGAGAATAGTTATTCTTTTGCTTTGCGGATTGTGAAGATGTATCAGCATCTCAACAAGGCAAAGCATGAGTTTCTTCTTGCTGGGCAGGTTCTTCGTTCAGGAACGAATATCGGAGCCAATGTCGAGGCGGCCAACGGCGCGCAGTCGTCGAAAGACTTCCTTTCCAAAATTGCGATTGCCTATAAGGAAGCCAGAGAGACTCATTACTGGTTGCGGCTTCTGCGGGACGCCGGATATCACGATGAAAAATCAGCCGTCAGCATTCTTGCGGATTGCGAAGAATTGTTGTGTTTGCTTGGAAAGATCAGGATCACAACCCGTTCCCGCCTGAACTCTAATCCTCTGGAATAACTCCTCAACCTCCAAATAATCCCCATGTCCATTCCCTCATTTACAAATTCACAAATTTACAAATTTCCCAATGCTCCCCTCTTGGCGCCGATTGCGGGACACACCGATCTGCCGATGCGTCTTTCCGCGCGTCGGCACGGCTGCCGCTACGCTTTTACGGAGATGGTGGATGCCGGTTCTCTGGTGTTCGGCAACTACAAGACGAATTGTCTGTTGATCGCCCGCGATCCCTCGGAAGAGTTTCTGGGGATTCAGTTGGTCGGTTCCGAACCGGAGGTCCTGAAAAAGGCCGCGCTGATTGTAAACGAGCACGATTTTTCCGTGCTGGACTTCAATTTGGGGTGTCCTGCGCCCAAGGTGGCGAAAAAAGGCGAGGGGGCGACCTTTGTTGTCCAGCGTCCGGACGAGGCGGTTGCCGCGTTTGCCGTGCTTGCGGAAAACTCGAAGATTCCCGTCACGGCCAAAATGCGGATTCTATCGGAGACGGACCCCGAGCCGAACGTCCGTTTTGCTCTCCGTCTTCAGGAAGCCGGGGCGCGTGCATTGACCATTCACGGACGCCTTATGAAGAATTTTTATTCCGGCCCGGTTGCTTTTTCCATGATCCGGGCGGTGCGGGAGGCCTTGTCGATTCCGGTGATTGCCAACGGCGGCGCTTTGAGCCAGCCGCTTTACCGGCATCTGCTCGAAGAGACCGGCTGCGAACGCGGCATGGTTGCCCGTGGGGCTTGCGGAAATCCGTGGATATTCCGGGAAATCGGGGAAGGCCGGATCGATCCTCCGACGCTGGTGGAGTTCGCGGAAGAGATGCGCACGCATTTTTATGCGATGATGGACTTCTATGGTCTGGAGAACGGGGTGCGGATCAGTCGGAAAACCCTGCTGGAATATCTGCGCGGACGCGGCTTCCCGGGGGAACTTCGGGCATCGGTTTCCTTCCTGAATTCCGCGGAGGAGTTCGAGACGCTTCTGAAAACGGTCCGGCGCGGACCTTCCCCGCGTTACTGGCAGATGCTGGAGCAGAATCCCGATATGGAGCGCCGTCTGACCCCGTGAATTTACATCTTTCTGAATTTTTTAAAAAGAGATTTTTCATAACTCGGATGTAATCTGCTTTTTTTAATTTGCTCGGGATTTGTGTTGAATTTTATGAAATATGGGATATAATATATTCATATATTTTGTTTATGTACATTATTTTGGGGGGATGGATGCATATATTGGGAATTTCCGCCTATTACCACGATTCTGCGGCTGTATTGCTTCGGGATGGTGAGATTCTGGCTGCTGCCCAGGAAGAGCGGTTCACCCGAATCAAACATGATGCCGGATTTCCGGCAAATGCGATCAATTTCTGTCTTCAGTTCGGTGGTCTGACAGCAAAAGATCTGGATTATGTGATTTTTTATGAGAAGCCTCTGCTGAAACTGGATCGTTTGCTGGAGACTTATCTGTCCTTTGCTCCCGCCGGTTTTTCGTCTTTCAGCAAGGCCATTCCGTTGTGGTTCAAGCAGAAGATGTTTATTGCGAACGATATTCGGAGGCGCTTTGGAAAAAAAGTTTTGCCGGACAGTTTGTGTTTCCGGAACATCATGAGTCCCATGGAGCCAGCGCCTTTTTTCCATCGCCGTTCGAGGAAGCGGCCGTTGTCACGATCGATGGTGTGGGGGAATGGGCGACCGCCAGCATCGGATACGGGAAAGGCAATCGTCTTTCCCTCATTAAAGAATTGCGTTTTCCGCATTCTCTCGGTCTTTTGTATTCGGCATTTACTTATTTCACTGGATTCAAGGTAAACTCCGGCGAATACAAACTCATGGGACTGGCTCCTTACGGGAAGCCTGTTTATGCAGATGCAATTCGTGAAAAGCTGGTAAAGATCTTCGAGGACGGTTCGATCAAGCTGAACTTACGTTATTTCAACTATTGTCAGGGGCTGACCATGACCAACTCCGCGTTTGCCGGTCTTTTCGGAGGTCCGCCCCGGTCGCCGGAATCACAGATCACGCAGCGGGAAATGGATCTGGCTGCATCCATCCAGCTTGTGACGGAAGAAATCCTGCTGAAAATCGCCCGGGAGGCGAAACGTCTGACGGGATCGGACAATCTTTGTCTTGCGGGAGGAGTCGCCTTGAACTGTTCCGCAAACGGAAAACTTTTCAAGGAAGGACTTTTCCGCCGGATATGGGTTCAGCCGGCAGCCGGGGATGCGGGCGGTGCGCTCGGGGCTGCTTTGTTTACGCATTATCAACTGCTGGGGAGGGAACGTAAAACTGCAAGTTCCGATTTCCAGAAAGGGACCTTCCTTGGTGACTCCTTTACGAACGACGAGATCAAACGGGTCCTTGATGGAAAGAATATCCGTTACCGGTTCCTGGAAGATGAAAAAGTCCTTCTGTCCCAAGTCGCATCCCGGATTGCCGCCGGAAAAGTGGTGGGCTGGTTTCAGGGACGCATGGAATTCGGACCGCGCGCCTTGGGGGCGCGCAGTATTCTCGGGGATGCCCGGAGCGAGTTCATGCAGAGCCAGATGAACTTGAAAATCAAGTTTCGCGAGTCGTTCCGGCCGTTTGCTCCCGCGGTGTTGGAGGAGGATGTCGGGAATTATTATGATTTCTCCGGAGAATCGCCATATATGCTCTTTGTGGCTCCTCTGGCAGACCGCCGGAAGTATCCGCTTTCGGCGGCTGATCGGAAGCGGATGATGGAATCGGGAGATCTGAATGTTCGTCTGGGGGTGAGGCGTTCCGAACTTCCAGCCGTTACGCATATCGATTATTCCGCCCGGCTTCAGACGGTCACTCCCGAGAGAAATGGACGTTTTTACCGTCTCCTTGCGGAGTTCAAAAGGCAGACCGGGTGTCCGGTAATGATCAACACATCGTTCAATATTCGCGGAGAACCGATTGTCAGGACCCCAGAAAATGCATACAACTGTTTTTTACATACAGGGATGGACGTGCTGGTCCTCGAAAATTGCATGATTGAAAAAGAAGACGGAGATAAACGTATGGCCGCTGTGGATAAGAATGCTTATCTGAAACAATTTCAACTGGATTAGGAATACAGCTCATGCTGAACCCTTTTGAAGACATTCGTTGGCATCCGAGCGTTCAGGAAATCCGCAGGAACGGAGTTGTCCTGTTCGTCGGAATGGAGGTAATTGCGTCCCTTCTGTTCTTTGCATTTGGTCGTGCGGGCGTTTCCTTGATATTTGCGGGAATCGGTCCTGTCCTGCTTCTTCTCAGTTTGGTTCCTTGGACGGGACGGTGGGTATATGTGGGAATCTTTTTTCTCGCCGCGTGTATCGGGATCGTGGTATCCAACGTTCTTCTCGTGTTCTTTTTCTTTTTTCTCCTTACGCCGGTTGCCTGGCTTTTACGGGGAAGAAAAGTCAAACCGGTTGCCATCAAGGAAGATCCCGGTGTCATTTCCAACTGGCAGGAGCGTTCGTCACAGGAAGATCCAACCCGTTATTTTAAACAATACTGAAAGTTCTCTCATGGAAAAGAAAAAATTCGAAGACATTCGTTACAGGGGCAACTTCCTTACGGAACTGTGGGGAATGATCCGAACCACAAAGAAATATTGGTTGATTCCTCTGATCCTCATTCTCCTAGGGATTGCGGTTCTGATCTGGGCGGGAGGAACGGCCGCGGCTCCTTTTATCTATACTTTGTTCTGAGGAGACCCATATATGAAATGGATTCTTTCGTGGCTGCGGAGATATCGGCTTTACTTTCTGATCTTTGGTTTTGCGCTGTTCGCGGGGGGCTGTTGCGTGGTTTTCCGGCGACTCCTGCAAAGCGATGATCCTCTGGCAACTGGAGGCTGGTTTTTTTTCGGAACCGCTTTCCTGCTGTTTTACTGCGGATGGTTTGGTCGGAGCCGGAACCTTCGTTTCGGCCTGTTTCTGACCGCCTTGCTTCTCATTTTTCCAGGGTTGTTCTGCCGACGGCATTATGACGGTTTTTGTTTTTTCTGGCTGGATTTGATTGCCGTAAATCTTCTGGTTCTTTTTCATTTTCCGAAAAAAAGTATGGGGAGAACCGTTTTATGGAATTGTCTCCCGGTATTTGTATTCATATTTTCGATTCTTTGCTGGTTCAACTTCGAATATCTGGGGAGAAGCGCGATTTCGACGAACATCCCATGTCGTTTGGATTCTGAACTGGGCTATGTTCACCGGACAGCGTTGAGAACGACAACCTCGCTTTACCATTTTTTCCGGAAAATACTGTCGGCTGAAATGACGTTGGATAAAGCGGGACGCCGGATAACCCCGTCCGCTCCAGCGGGAAACGACGTCATTTTTATTGGGTGTTCCTTCACGGAGGGCGCTCTCCTGAATGACAGGGAGACCCTTCCATGGGTGTTCAGCGAATGTTCAGGAGTTCATGCCGTCAACCTGGGCGTCAGCGGATACGGGATTCACCAGTTCCTGCGGATGTTGGAACTGGGACGTCCCTGGGAAGAAAAAACCGCCGGACTGAATCCGTCGTTCATTCTGTATCAGGGGATGAATGGCCACATCGGAAGGATCGCGGGGGCTCGTCTTCCTGCCTACCGGCTTTCTGGCGGAACGGTTGAGTCTTGTCGTATGGAGACCGCGCCGGTGTCTCTTCTGGCAGACCGCATCAAAAACGTTGTTTTCGGTACTCTTTTTCTGTCCCGTTTTTCAGTTACTCATCCTTCCGGGAAAGACATTCAGCTTTATGTCGGAGCCATTCAGAAATGCAGAAAACTCTTGAAAAAAAGATATCCCGGCGCACAATTTATGGTTCTTTATCATGACGGGGAAAAGACACCTGTCACGAAACAGGTTCTCGGGCTTCTGGAAAAGGATGGAATTCACGTGATCCGGCTCAGCTCTCTGTTGATGAACGACATCTCCGAGGCAAAATACCGAATCCCATACGATGGACACCCGTCTTCCCTCTGTTGGATGGAAGCAACTCCCGCTCTCTGTCGAAAACTCGGGATCTCTGTAAAATAGGAATTGTGACAACCAGTCCTGCTTGTGTTTTTCACAATGTATGGAGTTCTGCCGGAAAATCAGCGCATCCTTGAATTGGATTTGCGCGAGGCGTTGGAAACTACCTTCACGGAAGAACGGTTTTTCGCCGCATTGGAGCGCTGTTTGACGGATGTCTCCTCCCGCGGCGGCAAACTTTTCTTCGTCGGCTTCATGATTTTGTATCGTTCAGCTTGTCAAGGTCCTTCTGCACGAAGTCCACAACTTTTTCGAACTTCTTGACGTTCTCTTCATCGACGTCCATCAGCGTTTTATGTGCTTCGAGAACGGTCGTCGCATTGGTCCGCTGGTCCACGGTTTCCGATTCGCGGGCGGCGGCGTCACCGACATCGACACTGCCGGATGTGAACTGGAACAACTTTTTCAGCCCCAGCCCGTACAGGAGCGTCTTGTTCGAATCGCTGGCGTTGTAGATGAGGATTTCGGCGCCGATTTTTTTTGCCCGGAGCGCCATCATGGCCAAAACTCCCATGAATGTGCTGTCCATTCCCTGACAGTTATCCAGATCGATTTCCACTTTCTGAAAAGAGGTCTGGTCCAGTTCTTTGGACAGCGCACGAAGCGGAGGTGCGCACTCGAAGGTGGCGCGTCCGCTCACTTTGACCGCATAACAGCCTTCCTTATTGGCAATAATCACTTCTCCATTCGACATGAATGCACCCCTTCTGAGTTCATTTTTCAAGAACGGCCTTGATGCGGCGCACTCCGCGGCTGGAACTCTCTTCCTTCTGAATCTTGAAGTGTCCCAGGTCACCGGTATTGGCCGCGTGAGGGCCTCCGCAGATTTCCTTGCTGAAGGAACCCATGGTATAGACGCGCACCTTCTCTCCGTATTTCTCTCCGAACAGCCCGATGGCTCCTTCGGCACGGGCCTCGTCGACGCTCATTTCCCGGCAGTCTATCGGGTCTTTTTTTGCAATCGCTTCATTCACAAGACGTTCCACTTCATCCAGCTGTTCCTGCGTCATCTTGTCCGGATGCGAGAAATCGAAACGCAGACGTTCCGCATTGATGTTGGACCCTTTCTGCGCCACGTGGTCGCCGAGAACCTTGCGCAGGGCGGCGTGAAGCAGATGGGTCGCGGTATGGAGCTCGGCCGTCGCTTCGGAATGGTCGGCCAGTCCGCCCTTGAACTTCTGCTCCGCGCCTTTGCGGGAAAGCTCCTGATGTTTGGCATAGGCTTCCTCATATCCCTTGCGGTCGACCGTGAAACCTTTTTCGGCGGCCATTTCCGCCGTGAGTTCCAGCGGGAAGCCGAACGTTTCATACAGGAAGAAGGCGTTCTTGCCGCTGATGACCTTGTGCTGGATATGCTCCGGCACGCGTGCGATCAGCTTCTCGAATTCCTTGATGCCGTGTTCGAGCGCTTCGGCGAACTGCTGTTCCTCCCGCGCGAACTCTTCCAGGATGACCTTCTCCCCGGCGCCGAGCTCGGGATAGAAATCCTTGTAGTTGTCGATGACGACTTTCGCCATTTTGTCGGTGAAGGTCGCCGTCATGCCGATCTTCTTGGCTTCGCGGATGGCACGGCGGATCAGACGGCGCAGCACGTAGGCCTGATCGACCTTGCCGGGCGTGATGCCGTCGGCCATGATGAAGGTGGCCGCGCGGATGTGTTCCACCACGATGCGCTCGGAACGCGAACGCTCGGAGG
>CAYWZD010000156.1:0-8548 GCA_964462755.1 uncultured Victivallales bacterium
TGCGATCATCGCAATTCTTGCCGGAATGCTGCTTCCAGCGCTGAACAACGCAAAGGAGAAGGCACAGCAGGTAAAATGTCTGGGACGTGTAAGGCAGGTGGGGATGCTCTGCGCCGATTACCGGGACACATATCAGTCCATGCCATTGCTGGAGCACATCGGCTCTCCGACCGGAAACAGATACTGGTACGGTTATCTGACGGATTATCTCGGGAACGGACAGAGTGCGAATTATGGCGCTGTGGCGAAAAACAGGGATTCCATTTTCAAATGTCCGACTCAATATGCCCTGCAGTATGGTAATTATCATCTTGGCTTCGGGATCAACAATGGTCTTTGTCCCTCATTCAACAGTTCGACCGGCAGCGCCGTCAAGGAAGATGCCAATATTACCGCCTTGAAACAGCCCGCCGCGACTCCGCTTCTGGCGGATGGCGGAATCTGGGCGACCAAAAGCAATCTTGCCACGGACGGAGCCTTTCTCCTGTATTATAAATCCGCGGGAACCTCCTGTTTCGATACAAGCAGCGTGAACTGCCGCATTTATCCGAGGCACCACAGCAGTGCGAATTTCATTTATGCGGACCTTCACGCCGGATCGTCCAAACTTCCTGTTTGGGGATTGATCCCGGACAACGTCCTGCTGCGGGTAAAGAACTCCGGCGGCCAATACATCATGTGGAATTGATCTGACGGAATAAAGTCAGTTGCATTTGCAGAATTTCAGATAGAAATCGGAAAAGGAAAAACATATGATCAGAAGAATTATTGCAGGTATCCTGTTCTGTTCGGCGGTATTCTCCGCGTCCGCACTGGACCTTGTCAAGGACGGCGTTGCCCGGATTTCCGTGGAATCCGGTACAACGCAGCCGGAAAAGAAAGCGGCGGATGAATTCAGGCGCATCGTGAAAATTGTGACCGGCGCGGAAATCGGAAGCGGAAAGGTCGAAAACAGACTGTTTATCGGGACTCCGGAAACGAATCCGGAGATTGCGAAGGAGGCCGCGTTCCTCGGACTGGACAAAAAACAGCAGACGGATGTTTTCACACTTAAGACAAAGGGCAACGTAATCTATGCCGCGGGAAACAATCCGCGTTCGGCGATGTTCGCCGTATTCGAGCTTCTGGAGCGGCTCGGATGCCGCTGGTTCTGGCCCGGCAAGGACGGAGAATATCTGCCCGCACCCACGAAAAACCTTTTTGTCGGAGAGCTTGACATCCACAGCGCGGCGGCGTTTGCGCACCGTCAGCTTGCCACGCATCCGAATGGGGACAAATCGCTGTTTTTCGCCCACAATAAAATGAACCCGATGGGGGACCCCCACGGATACGGTTTTTCAACCAGCTGGGGCGGTCACTCCTTCAACTGGATTTTCCCGGAGGACTGCAAGACGATCGAGGAATATTTCAAGAAATATCCGGAGCAGTTTGCCTTGAACAACGGAATCCGCGTCATCAATCAGCACTGCTATACGAATCCGGACACCGTCAAGACCTTCCTGAAATGGATCGATAACTTCTGGAAGACGCATCCCGACATCGAGTATCTGACGCTTTCCGCACGCGACACGCCGATTTACTGCAAGTGTCCGGAATGCTCGAAATACGATTCTTCCACGCTCTATTTCCAGTTCGTCAAGAAGCTGATCGAGGAAACGGCGAAGATTCATCCCGGCAGGAAATACAATACGATCGCCTACTCATTTTACTTGAACGTTCCTAAAGTCAAACTTCCGGGCGACAGCCTTAACATGTCTTACTGCATGTATAACCGCTGTTACAAGCACAAATTTTCAGACAGGAGCTGTCCTGTGAATCCCCGCGCCCTGAAGGCGGTCGAGGAATGGCGCGATGCTGGAATCAATCCCGCCATATACGGTTACCACTTCGATATCTTCGGCGGCGATCCAGTCCTGACTCCGATCACTCCGGTTATTGCGGAAGAACTTCGCTGGGCGAAGAAAAGCGGGATCACTTACTGGATGACGGAATACTATGCTAATTTCGAACCTAAGAAGCCGCTGTGGGACAGCCGTCCGTTCGTCAACCGCTTCCCGGCGTATGCGATCTCGAAACTGCTCTGGAACCCCGACCTCGACGAAAAGGCACTTCTGTCTGATTTCTGCAAATATACGTTCGGAGACGGAGCAGCGGAGATGGAGCAGTATTACACGCTGATGCAGGAGGCGTGGCAGAAAGAGGGGCATGCCTCCTATTATTTCAGCAATCCCGCATCCCAGGTGGACAATGTCATCTCCAGGGAACTGATTGCGAAAGTCGATCTCCTGTTCGAGAGTGCTTTGAAAAAGATCGCGAAGGCCCCGCGTGCATTGCGTCAGGTAACCGCTGACTTCGAGGCGTGGAAACGCTGGCGCGACCTGAAGCTTTCCCGCGACAACTGGCAGGAAATCGCAAAGGGCGGCATGACGGACCGTCTGGACTGCTTGAAAAGCGCAAACCCCGGCAATCTCCTCTATTCCGCCGACCCGGCGAAGAAACTGGACGGTTTCATGGAAACCTGTACGGCGGAAAAGGATGCGGATGGAACGTCCTATATCGCATACCGTCCGCGGAAAAACCCGAAGGGACAGCTCGCTCATGACGGCTTTCTTTATGGCAATCATCCGCGAATCTTCGGGAATCCCTGCAACTGGATCAACTATGAATTATCATTCAGGTTCCGCTTTCCTGCCGGCGATACGAAAAACGGCATATTGGCAAAGGTCCGTACCGGCGGGGAACGTTTCGGAGAGGATTTTTACGCAGTGGATGTTCAAATCGGCAAGCGCTGGATCACCGGCAGTTATCGCCTGAGAAAAGAAAACAAGGAGATCGTGATTGCAAAGAAGAGACTGGAAGAGGAACTTTCGGAAGGCTGGCACCGGGCGGACATCCGGGTTGTAGACAACTGGCTGATTGTGAAGATCGACGGAAAAGCCGTCTTCGAAGGCAAGGCTCCCCTCGGGAGGGGCATCATCAACCTCTGTGCCTATCAGCCCGCCGATTTTGCGGACATCACGGTCCGCGAAATTCCTTCGCCTTCCCTTGCGGAACGGTGGCATATCAAGGTTCCTCTTGTGAAGACCGCTCCTTCCATGGACGGCAAAGGCGCAGATCCTGTCTGGGGACAGGGCATTCAGGTCGCCGGATTTGCCAACAGAGGACCGATTCAGGTCAAAACGACTGCGTCCATCCTCCGTACGGAAAAGGCCCTTTACCTCAAGGTCGATTGTTACGGTGACATGAGCAAGCTCAAAACCAACCAGATGGAGCGCGACGACGACCAGTGGAAGGACGATTGCATTGAACTTTCTCTCGACCCGAACAACACCCGCACGGACTACTATTATCTGGTGGTCAACTCTGCCGGAGTCCAATATGATGCACTGGCCTCCGTCGGCATGAACATCAACAAGGCATGGAACGGACAATGGAAAACGGCATCGTCGAAATCGAAGGATAGATGGACTGTCGAATTTGAACTGCCGTTCTTCACGTTCGGGACGCCGAAAACTGGCGCCGACTGGCTGATCGGGCTCAACCGGAGCGGTGAAAACATCCGGCAGAGCTGGACCGACGGCTCCTATCACAGCCCCAACAGTTTCCGTACGGTCACTTTGACGGAGGAATGAGCCCAATGAAGCAGATCGATATTTTTGCAGGGGAAAAAGTGCCGGAGCCGTTCCGGCTCTACCAGCTCACCGACTCCTTCGAGGAGCCCTCCTGCCATATCTATATGGAAGCCCAGATTTTCACGCCGGACTCCAAACGCTTGGTTCTGCATCGTTCGGCCCATCCGCACGGAAGCGACCAATACGATCCGCGTCACGCTTATTTTCTCTGCGATCTGGAAAATGGCGGGGCGCTTGCTCCGCTGACTTCCGAAACCGGAGCCTCCGGCCCGTGCATTTCGCCGGACGGAAAATATTTCTATTATTTCGTCCGCCAGTTCGATCCGAAGACATTCGCCGGAAGCATTCTTTTCAAGCGCTGCGCTCTGGATGGTTCCGGGCGGATGGAACTCGGACGGATCGGGCCGGATACAAAGGAGGCGCAACCCGCCTTCTGCATGTATCCGCTTTCCACGGTCTCCTCCGACGGACGGCGCATTGCGATCGCGTCGCCGCTGGTCCGTCCAAATGATGACAACGGTTTCCCGGAACATGCCCTGTGGATTTTCGACACGGCGACCGGCGAGGTCTCCGTTCCCGTCCGGGGGAAACATTTCTGCAACCTCCACATGCAGTACTCCCGTTCGCCCCTTGCGCCGCAAGATATCATGATCCAGCACAATCACGGTTCTTTCGGATGTGAAATTATGATCCCTGGTCTGTCCCCCGTTCAACATATCGCGGCGCTGGATGCGGAGTCCGGCTTCGCCCTCCGCCGGATTTCCGCTTCGTCCGACCCGAAAGACAACAATACCGGATACGGCATCGACATCCATCTCATCCGTGACGACGGGACGGACTGGCGTGAATTCGGATGGGGAAGGGACGGCGTCGAATCCTGTCAGGGACATCAGTGCTGGCGGGGCGAATCGGAATGGGCCGTCAGTTCCACCCTTCTTTTTTCGACTCCCGCGGCCGCTTGTCAGGAACTGGTCGAAAGCCGCGCCGTTCCCGGATGCGGACACCGGGGGAAACGGAACGAAGGCACGGGCCGCAATGTTCTTTCCCGGAACGTGAATCCACCTCATTTCCTTCACTTCGCGACCGACCGTGCTGGAAAACACCTCGTCAGCGACTATGAGGCGGACAATGGCGAATGGCATCTTTACCTCGGGGAACTCGGTGTCCCCGGACGGGAGGCCGCTTCCCTCCGGTTCATCCTCAATCTCGGGAGCCGGAAAGTCAGTCCGTGGCACCCGCATCCATTCCTTTCCCCGGATGGAAAAAAGATATTCTTCAACTCCTCAGCGGACGGACGGCTTCATGCGTATTGTCTGTTTCTCTTCTGAATTGAAAAGGAAGAAAAGCCCCGAAGAAGATTGTCTCTTTCCGTCGGACTTGAACCGGAAAACAACGAAACGTTTTCCGGAGGCATTGGGCTATCCCCCCTCATCATCCGGTATTGGACTATGCGGACAACGATCGCAAAATAATGGGATTTTTTCTCCGGACGGACTGGATTGAATCTGCAATGCCGTCGATGTCAACAATTCCGACATGAATATATTTGAATGGGAAAACAGACTTTATATCGTTTATTCCCGGGGCAACCAGCGAGGCACTGAATTTCTGGCCGAAGCGAGCGGCGAATGCACCGAACGGAAATTTTGCGAGAGATAGTTTCAGAGTCACACTTAACCCGATTGAAATGTTTTACTTTGCCTCGGGTAACGTCTGCGGTTGCTCTGGAAAACTGGACAACTTGGATTGGTGTAAAACGTATAAATTACACATGGTGATGACAAAAGCGCAGAAATCGTCGGGGAATTTCAGGGGCATCCGAACAGATTGCGTTTTCCTTGAGATTTTTTTCTGTTGAAAGATATGTTTTATGATGTTCATTAACAAAAGGCATTTCAAACCTTAGACCCGTTGTCATAGAAAAGTCCGGTGTTGAGATATCCGATCACGAATCCGTCATTCCGCTGAAATTCCGTGATCTCTGCCCGGCTTTGAGACGAAAGTGTGTAACACCTCGGCAGGAGAAGAACCTTTGCGGACTTCAGCCATTCCTCATAATCAATCGGGAATATCAAATGTTCGAAGAAAGCAGGATATTCCCCGTTAATGCCTGCTTTCAAGCCGTGGAATGCTTGCAGTATCGGTCGGTAGAGTGTTTTTCTGCGGATTTTTCAAAACGATATCAGGCATGAAGTTGAAAAGCTGTCGGAAGATGCTAATATAATGCAAAGTTCGGGATTCATTCGCTCAAATTAAAGACATTTATTCCCTTTAACATAGAGCGGCTCCCAACGTTAACAATCAATCCAGATGTTTTTTTCGGACAGCAGTGGCGGGGTGTTCATGAGGAAGCGGATCAGGAAAATTGACCGTGCCGTTGATTTCGTCGCGCTGGAACGGCATCTCGCGGAACTTCGCAATCCCTGTAACGCATGTCCGCGCCGCTGCGGCGTCCGGCGCATCGCCGGGGAACCCGGTTTCTGCAGTGTCACCGAAGCTCGCGCGCCGAGCAAAAGCTTCATCAGCTTCGGCGAGGAGAAAATCCTCAACCCGGCATGGATGCTCTACTTTCCCGGCTGCAACATGCGTTGCGCATACTGTTCCAATATGGAATTCGTCGACGGCAGCACGGTCACATCGGCGGAATGGAATCCGGCCGCGGCGGCCTCCGCCATCGACCGCGCTTTCGCCGAAAAACGGATCAAAGTCCTCCAGCTTCTCGGCGGCGAACCGATGGTTTCACTGGAGAGTTCGCTCCAGGTGGTTGCCCGTCTGCAAAGCCGCGTTCCGATCGTCTGGAACAGCAATTTCTACTGTTCGCCGGAACTCTTTGAGCTGATCATGGAGTTTGCCGATTTTTTCGTCGCTGACCTCAAATTCGGCAATGACCGTTGCGCCATGGAGTTCGCCGGAACGCCGCACTATTGGGAGACGGTGACCGCGAATCTGGAACGGGCGCCGCGCGACCGGCTGCTGATCCGCCACCTCGCGCTGGGCGGACACCTCGACTGCTGCGCACTGCCGGTAATCGACTTTCTGGGTGCCCGTTTCGCCGACGTTCCGGTAGCCTTTCACGAGCTTATGCCGGACAAAACCGGACGCTGCCGCAAGACCGATGCGCGCGAGCGGCGTGAAATAGGTAAAAAAATTAAGCAATATCGCTTGAAAAGACGAAAATTCGCGTATAACTTTAGCGCGGAAGCAGCCGACGGACAGCCGGATTGTTTCAGCGGCGAAATCCTGATCCGCAAAGACGGTACCGTGACTGTTCAAGATGTGCCCGATCATATCCGTACACTGCTGAATCGACTTTTGGGGGAATAAAAGGATGCAAAGTTGCGAGGAAACCGTCGTCAGCCGACAGGGGCCGGCCTTTTCGCTCAGCGGTCCGGTCAAACTGCTGCTGGCGCTGGATTTGGTGCTGAGCCTCGCGGTGATGCTGGGGCCGGCTCAACTCGCCGGATTCATCTTGTTCGACAGTTCATTCGGCAATTGGCCGCTTGGAATTTACACTCTGGTCAGTGCGGGCTTCGTTTTTCCCGGAATCATGGACTTGCTATTCGGTTTGTTCTGCGCTGTTTTTTTTGCTCAGCGGATCAAAAACGATTTGCGTACCGCCGCTTTCTGGATCTTCATGACCGGCTCGGTCGCCGCGGCCGGACTGCTGTTGGCTCTCTGCCAGTTCAAATTGAAAATGTCGCTCGGCCCGGTGCAGGTCTGGGCGATGTTCGGCGCACTGTGGCATCTTGCCCGCCTCGAATCCTGGCAATTTTTCGGTGCAGGAACGGTCAAGGCCCGCACCATGATCACTGTGCTGGCTGTGATTTCGCTGATCCCGCCGCTTCTGTCGGGGGCGACGTTTTTTCCCCTTCTCGTCGCATCCTTCTCGTTCGTCGCCGGATACGGTCTGATCCGTTTGCTGGAATGGCATGACCGTGTCCGGGCGAAACCGTCCAATCCCGGAGGCGGCTCCGGAAAATCATCCTTTATCGAGTTTTAATCATGGCAGACAACAATCAGGTCGACGAGCTCGAAATATTGATCCGGTCGCGTTATCCGATCATCAATATCATCACCTTTGAAGAACAGCGGGTACTGCGCCATCTGGCGGAAATCGCCGGGCGGCGGAACAAAACCATCTACACGTGGAGCTTCAATACTGGTGTCGTGCCATTCGGCCTGACCGAACAGTCGGCCAAGAAGACCGACAGCGCCACCCGCGACCCCCTGCAGGCGCTCGACCGGGTGATCGCCAACGTCGAACCGGCAATCTTTGTCTTTTATGACTTTCATCCCTTCATGGGCAACCGCAATTATTCGGTCATCCGGCGGCTCCGCGAAGCGGCGGCGGCACTCAAAAACAGCTTCAAAACACTGATTTTGGTCACTCCTTCGATGGCCTTGTCGGAAGATCTGGAAAAAGAGATCACGGTGATCGACTACCCGTTGCCGGACAAAACGATGATCGGCACCTTGCTCGACTCGATCATCGCTGACGTCGGCAGCAACCCCAACATCCATCTGGAACTGAACGATGAAATCCGCGAACAGCTGATCCACGCCGCGCTCGGGTTGACCCTCAATGAAGCCGAAAACGTCTTCGCCCGTGCGCTGGTTCTCGGCAACGGCCTCGACCAGCGCAGCGTCGGCATGGTTCTGGAGGAAAAAAAGCAGATCATCCGCAAGTCCGGCGTGCTCGAATACTATGAACCGGATGCCGACTTCAGTCATATCGGCGGGCTCGACCTGCTCAAAGACTGGCTCTGGCGGCGGTCGCTGGCATTCTCCGACAACGCCCGCGCCTTCGGTTTGCCGCCGCCCAAGGGGGCGCTCTTCCTCGGCATCCAGGGGTGCGGCAAAAGCCTCTGCGCAAAAGCGGTCGCGGCCTCCTGGAACATGCCGCTGCTGCGCTTCGA
>CAYWZD010000157.1:0-8514 GCA_964462755.1 uncultured Victivallales bacterium
ATCGCAATCACAACGAGGAGTTCTATTAATGTAAAAATCCGTCTGTCATGCCTCATTTTTTCATCCTCCTTTTCCATTTTTGTCTATCATGGGACAACCGTGCATGTAACGCTTTCCACTGTAATATCTTCCCCTCCGACATAGAATATATACCATGTTTCCTTCGGCAGAACCTTGCTTCTGAACGTATAATCCTTGAATTCGGGCGTCAATGGCTGCTGTTTGAAGTCTTCGCGACGGTGATTCGTGCGCGGGGAATACCCTTCCCACGACCATGTGAAGCAATGGATTTTCTTCGTTCCTTTCGCCCGGACGGTGAACACATATTCGCCTCCGGCAACATCCTTTGGAACTCCGAATCCAATAAACATCACGCCGTCGATCCATATCTGGTTTCCATTCGCGGTTGGGATGATCTTATTTTTCTCGACGGCGTTTCCGGCCAGATCCCAGAACTTCGGAAACTTCACAACCGTCCCTTTGGAGGTTTTGTAGTCGGTGATCTCCGCGAAATTGCCGTTGCGGATGTAATCTTTGGCGAAAACGGCCTTGCGGAACAGTTCCACATTGTGCGGACGCACTCCATCGACCGAACTGAACTCGGAGGAGGTCGGCGGCTGAAGGTTGGTCACCGTACGCATGAAGTGCATTTTCCAGGCTTTGGCGGGTTCGATCTTCGCCTTCATCGGTGCAAGCGGAATCCGGATTTCATACTGATATCCGGTTCCATCCTTCACAACCTTGACCTCCGCGCCCGACTCGAATTTCTTGTCGAAATTCTGACCGATGGCGGACGCGTCATACATTACGCCGTTCGTATTGATGATCAGATGATAGAACTCGCCGGATTCATTGGGCGGCGCAAGCTGGATTTCAATGGAATCGTCATTCCAGACAGGGCCGTCATGATCCTTGACTCCCGCGCGGACGGGACTCCAGGCGTTTTTGTTGTCGGCATTGACTGCGATATAAAGGTTCTGGTCGTCATAAGCCACACGGACCTTCGTATTTTCCTTGGATGGCTGTTTTTCGGCTGTCAGGAGGCCGTCGATCGGCAGAGCCTTCACCCAGGTCTTTTCATCGAATTTTCCGTCGATGACGATTTTTTCCTCGGCCTTCTGCGGAACAAGTTCCTTTTTTCCGCCGAGGATTTTTTTCAGCTCTCCGGCGGGTTCCTTCCAATAGATATTGAGGAATTTTTGATCTTGTTCAATCCGTTTTTTCACAATGTCCGTATCCGCCAGCTGAAGCGCCTGCTTCAGGTAATCGTCAAGTTTCTTTTCGGCGCCGGGAACATTCAGGCAGTATGCCGTACGGACCGGGCCGCCCTGGAGGACATGTCCCGGCGCATTTTCCCAAAGCATCCGACGGTAAGACTGATATTTTTTCATGACCGGAGCCGCCTTGCCGTAATAAAGATCATAGGCTTCGTCAAGCAGTTTGTTCTCATCGAGAGAGGCATCCCACAAAAGTTTGGAGGCGACATAATAGGTCGGCCAGACGGAAAGGAACAGGGTTTCGGGATACTTGTTGTTACAGACGCGGCATGTATTTCCATACGCCGTATTGACTTCGTCCGCCCAACCGACGGCTCCTAGCTTCTTGAAGGTTTTGAGATCGTCCGCGAGGATAAACTCAAATGGAGCATAGTAGCATCCGGCGTCACAGCGGTAATCGTAAATACCCCACTCATTGATACGTTTTTTCCATTCCGTCAAACCTTCATACAACTTGCTGTTGCAGGAGGAATCCGGAGAGAATTTATGAACGTAGCATTTCTGATGGGTCGCATACCACACATGGGAATTTTTCGAAAGGTAGGTAATGGCGGGATCTTCCGGGACACTCCGGTAATTCCAGTAGGCCCAGAACCTGAGATGGGCGTCCGGACATTCCTTGAGAATCCGGTCGCCGATCGTCTTGAAGTAGCGGTGAAAAAGATTGGAAACGGAATACTTCCCGTTGTAAGTCCCCATCTTTTTGCAGTTGTCGCACTCGCAGAACGCTTCGCTGTCGTCTTCCCCGATGAAGTCCACGATCACGCCCGGATCGTCCTTGACCGCCTTGATGTATGCCTCCGCGGTCTTGTCCTGAACATAAGGATTGGAAAGACAGCGGTTGACGCGCCCCTCATACGTGCGTTTTCCATTCTTGAGGGCAAAATATTCCGGATGGTCCTTGAACAGTTCCTTCGGAATCACCAACTGCGCGCCGCTGTGTCCTCCGACGGCATTTTCCGCACCGTGTTCCGCGCGATAACGGAGTTTCTCTTCCTTGCTCAATTTCGGCAACTGCCAGAAATGGGCGGAAACATGCATCCGGTTACGGGTCATCCAGTCGTATGTGCTGATGAAGTCGTTGGAAGAACCGCAGACGGACAGCTCACGGTATTTGTAGTCCGCCTTCTGGAAATCCTCGGTGTCCGGGAGCGAAATGGATTTCTTCACCGGACAGTATTCGCCCATCTCGCCGGGATAAAACCAGCGAACCCCCAGATACTTTTCAATGAAGGCATAAGTTCCATAGAGGGCGGAACGGGAGTCCCTGCCCGTAATGAAAATCTTTCCGGAAGAAATGCTGATATTGAAGGCATCATTCCCGGCCCCGTTCAATTTTTTCTGGATTTCTTTGGAAAGACCGGGCGTGTTGGAAACGGTGCCGATGAAGATTTTGTTCTTCCCATCGGCAAGGAAAGGAGAACCGACGATTTTCTGAACATAGAATTCCAATTCGCGTTTTGCCAGCTGTTCCGGCGGGGCGGCATTCACCGCAATGCTCACGGAAGACGTTGTTTTTCCATTGTCGGCCAGTTCGAACGAACCACGGGCGGCAAATGAGAACACCCCCGAAACCAGAAGAATCCAGAGAACACTCCTTTTCATTGAAAACCTCCATTTCAATTGAATATGCCAATTAAAAACTCAATCAATTCAAATATTTTCATTTTTTGAATAGTGATCCGCATTCCTCCCTAAACAGCACTCTTACCGACATCCATTATAGATTCTCTTTTCACGAAGACGCCGGGGATTCTGTAAGTGCCGTCCGGCTCCTGCGGGAAATCAAGCTTTTCACCGAGGAGGAGACGGAATGCGCACTGTCCTATCTGAATGTGGCGCTCATCCACGCTCGACAGCGGCACAATGGCGTCTTCCCCGGAAATGGTATAGCCGAACCCGGTAGTGGAAACATCCTCCGGAAGCCGAAGTCCCTTCCGGACGGCGAGGCGCTGCACCTGCATGGCAAAACCGTCTCCGATACAGAAAAAGGCGGTCGGGCGGCTATCCGCCGGACGTTCCAGCATGGCGTCGACGTCAGGGATCGGATAATTATTGCAGATCATCCAGTTGAACTGGGGTTCTATTCCGCTTTCCCGCAATCCGGCCAGATATCCGTTGTATTTCTCGGTCATGTAGTGCCAGTGCTGGTATTCTCCGCAGACCAGCGCAATGCGGCGGTGTCCCATGGAGACAAGATATTTGACAACCTCTTTCGAGATGCTGAAGTTATTGGGAGAGACCGCGGGGAATTCCCCGTGGGAAGTTTCATACACATAGACCAGTTTCAGTCCGTGCTGACGGCAGAGGGTGGCGGTTTCCTCGCGCCGTCCATGGTCCGGCGTAATGCACAGCACCTGACGGATTTGATTGGAAAGGATGTCGTCCACGACGGCGGCAAG
The DNA here is from genome assembly GCA_964462755.1 of uncultured Victivallales bacterium. Classification (GTDB taxonomy): domain Bacteria; phylum Verrucomicrobiota; class Lentisphaeria; order Victivallales; family UBA1829; genus SIG94. Next base: position 3,680 of record CAYWZD010000157.1, read on the forward strand.
ATCGGCGTCCGTATAGGTTTTGAGCGCATAACTGGCGTCGCTGGCCCCTTGAATCACTCCGGACATCACCCTCAGAGAGCTGGGCGTCGAAGCAATATCTGCGATGGAAGTATTGATAAGCGCAACCGTCCGGTTGATGCCGCTGCGCATGGCGGAAGCGAAGACATTCCGACGGTAGCCGAGCTTCCGCGCGGCTTCGACAATCCGGTCGCGGGTCTCCGGACGCAGGGACTGAGCGCGGGGATGTCCGGACAGCGTGCGGGATACCGAACCGATATCCACTTCCGCCAGTTTCGCCACATCCTTGAGGGTTGCCGCCATTGCTGAAACTCCTTTGACAAACGGTTGTCTTATTCTTTTCTTATTATATATGAACTTTTTTGATTTGTCAACAGGCGAAAAATAAGAAAAAACTGTTTTTTTTCGGATTTTATTCAAGCCAAACGATTGGCACAAAATTTTGGCTTGTTTTGCCCTGTCATTTTGCAGAAAGCAGAAGAGTTCACAGGATGTCTTCCGGCGGCAGAACTGCAAAAAATCGCGATTTTCTTTTTGTTTTCCCCTTGACAATCTTTAAAAGCTGTATTATTTATATAACAGAGTTTCAAATGGAGCAAAGTATGGCTGAATACAAAACAATGCCTCTGACGACTTCGATCAAGAATTATCTTCTACAGCGGATCGCCAAGGCCGGAACGGAACCTGAACGGCTTCCCAGCGAAATGGATCTGTGCGCAAAATTCGGGGTCAGCCGGATCACGGTCCGCCGCGCCATCGAGTCATTGGAAACGATCAACTACATCATCCGGCTTCCGGGACGGCAGGGAGCCTTCACGAATCCGGCGGTGGCAATGGCGGTTCCACACCTTGTCGGCATTCTCATGGGGGACGGCAGCCGCAACTATATCAACACCTTGACCGCCGAAATTCTGACTGGATTCATGGAGAAAATGAAAGATTCCGACTGCGATTTCGAATTCATGATTTTAAACATCAACGGAAATCAGGATGCCGCACGTGAAATCGAAAATATGGCGCTGGACGGTATTCTCTGGATCATGCCGGAAGAAACCATGGTCGAACAGATCGACATGCTCATCCGGAAAGAATTTCCGGTCGTGACGCTGGGATCCATTTACAATTCCATAGCCCTGCTCCCGAAGAAGAATACCATCTGCCGTAATTTCGCCCAGATCGGTTTCACATCGGCCGATTGGATGCTTAAACATCATCACAAATGCGTCGCAAGGATTGGTTTCTACAACATATCGGCAGAAATTTTTCACCGGGAGATGAAAAAGGCCGGGGCTCCGCTCTCCATGGAATATTTCATCGATCCCCCCGCGGATATTGAGGAAAAACTGACGAAACTTCTGAAATCCAGCAAAGTGGACGCAATCATCAGCAACGGCGGACTGGATCGCTACCAGAGGGTAATTCATGTGCTCCGTCAGCGGGAAGAATGGACAAAAATTCCACTCTATCTGGATGATTACAGACTGGAGGGGAAACTGAAAGAAACCTGCACCGATCTTTCCATCGAGACTCTTCCCACAACTCCATTTTTGAAGGACTACGGTCAGACCGCCGGACATTTTATGAAGAAAATGATCTCCGGCGAAGTCAAAACATTCGAAACGGTTCAAATACCATTCAATGAAGAGGAGAAATAAAATGATGCCCGGAAAAAGATTCACACTAATCGAATTACTGGTCGTAATCGCCATCATTGCCATTCTGGCCGCCATGCTGCTGCCTGCCTTGAACAAAGCGCGCGGGATGGCGCAGTCCATCGCCTGTGTCAACAACCTCAAACAGATGGGAAACGCCTTCGCCATGTATACCGGCGACAACAAGGAACAGATCATGCCGTCCTGGTCGAAAAACCAGTATAATCTGAACCAATCCTGGATTGCCCGCTTGTTTGACTATACCGGGGCGCAGAATCTGGAAGCAAAAGCAGCCCCATACGGCGCAGCCTACTATGTCATCAAAATGCCCAAAAATTTCCTGTGTCCCACCATGGTCAACTGCAAGAAGCCGGAATATACCTCCCATCTGCATTACGGAGGCAATCAGAGTCTTCTGACTGAGGCGGTCCGGAATAATATTTCCTGTCCCCCGAAGGTTTTTCAGGTTCCGTATCCGTCCGATCACCTGTTATCAGCGGATATGGACGCCATCGGTGCATACGAAGTCAACGGACACTATCTAGTTTCCAATGCAGGCATGTCCCAAATCGACTACGGTTATTTTGTCCGAGGGGCTCACAACGGAAACACCAACGTGTTGTTCGTCGCCGGAAACGTGCGGACGGTCCGCCGTCTCTCTCTGGTTTCCGATTCGGGCGTGACGCGTCTGCCGTGGAACAACGATCTTGTTAAAAATATTCTTCCGCCGAAATACTGATTTTTTCATTTTTCAATATTCATCCGTTCATCAAAGCGAAGGAGACTGCATGAAATTCAAATGGTTCATCGCGGCGGCCATGTCCGCCGTCACATTATGGAATGTCGGCGCCGCCGAATATCCCGTCTACAAGATTGCCCGCGCGCCTGAAATCGACGGCAAGCTGGACGACTATGCCTGGAAACGCCTCCCCGAAGGACGCGGTTTCATGCGGCTGGACAGCGCAAATTCCTACGTTACCGAACGGCCCACTCGCTTCCAGATTGGATGCAAGGATGACGTTCTTTACCTCGCAGTCAGGTGCACGGAACCGAATCCAAAGTCGATCAAGGCGGTCGAAACCTACCGCGACGGATGGACGTTTGATGATGCCATTGAGATGTTTTTCCTGCCGAAAGGTGCGTCCGCCTATATGCAGCTCCTGACCAACGCCAACGGCGCCCGCTGGTCAAAACGCCAGAACGCCGAACGTGAAACCGAACCCCCGACAGACTGGAAAGTCGCCTCCGGCCGCACCCCGGACGGCTGGGTTCTTGAAATGGCGATCCCGTTCAGTCTCCTGGGCACGAAAGATGTGGACGGCATGAGGTTCAACATCGCACGGAACATTCCCGGCGATCCCGCCAACAAGAATCAGTGCTGGGCAAAGGTAATGCGCGGATTCAGCGATACGGCTCATTTTCCGGTCCTGATAAAACAGAATTCCAACGGTCCGGCGGATACCGAACTGGAAAACGCCGAAATCAATAAGGCTTACGATCAACATCTGTATCAGGCCCTGCTGGACATCGGACGGGGCGGCAAGCTCTGGAAGGAAGTCGAAACCCGTTATTCCTCCGCGCCCGGATTCGACAAAGTCCGCGCGCTCCAGCAGCAAATCGCGAAGACCTACGCAAACCTTCCGAAGTCTGAATATGAAACCGTTTACAACGAATGGCTCAGAACGGTTACGACGGTCAGCACCCCGCGGCGGTTTCTCGAACTCAACATCGCCCATAAGAATCTTTCCGACCTGAAGTTTTTCGTCAACGGAGAGCCTGTCGCCGTCTCGGACGGACATTGCCGTTTCTCCATCAAGGAAGGGGTAACCGTGCTTGCGATTTCCGCGAAGGCCGGAGCCGACGCCTCCCTGAAAATCCATTCTCCGGAATATCCCGAGCTGGATCGCCGCTGGGCCTTTTCCGGCAGTGCGTCAGGGGATTGGACCTCTTCCGCATTCAACGATCTTTCCTGGAAAACGCTGTCGGAAAAACTTCCCGCCGGCAGCATTTACCTGCGGCAGGTCGTGCTCTGGAATCAGCACCACGACGGTCTGTTCCGCTGTATCAATCCGTCGGTTCATGTCTGGAACTTCTCGCTGGATTCGGTTGAACCGGTCTACCTGAGCCTATATTCTCCCGCCGGACAGAAGGTCAATCGATATGAATTCACCTTCACCCTGCCGAACGGTTTCCGTCTGCTGGACATGGAGCCGGGAGCAAACCGCAACCGACTGAGTCTCGCCCCGGAAACCGTGAAGACGGAAAAAGTCGCCGACGGGACCCGTTATATTCTGACTTACAAGGCAAAAGACATTCATGAATGGAAAACCGCCGATTCTATCCTGGGCATCTATAAAGATGCTTCCGGCAAGCCCGGCGACAAGGGGACCATCCCCTATGCGCGCCTCATCAACGGCAACGTGACGGAAATCGGAGGCGCCCTCCCCTATGAAGTCCTCCCGAAAATCAACGGACGCAAACTCAAAACAATGCTGATGTCCTTCTATATGGGCAGTATGCCGCAGGGACTCAGTCAGGAACTGACGGATGCCGTAGTGAAAGACGCGGTCGAGTCCGGGGTGGACGGATTTTCCATATATCCGAAAAAAGGAAAAGTGCCCGACTCTGTCCTCAAGAACGGCGGCATCCTGATGCTGGGGTATCTGAATCATCCGATCTGGGGCTCCAAGATCCCCGACGGCGCGGTGACACGGCTCTTCAAGGATCATCCGGAACTCTTCTGTATCTATTACAACGGCAAGAGCATGACCAACTGGAAGGAAAAGGTCCCTGCGCATAAACTTCAGATTCAGTTCTGTCCCTCGCTCATTACAGGCAAGTATAAGGACGATTTCTACAAAGCCGTTCAGACGGACTACAAAAATTTCTTTTTCAAGGATTATCCGAATGCAAAATACGTATTCCTGAACTGGGAACAGGAACCGTGGACCGGGTCCGTCTACACGAAAAGCACTAATCCCTCGCAGGCTTTCTGTTTCTGCCCGCTCTGCAAGGAGGCTTTCCGAAAATGGGCGAAACTGCCCGCGAACGCAGACCTTTCCAATGAGTCCATTTTCAAGAATTATTACGATCAGTGGCGCGCCTTCCGTTACTCGCAGGACGCCGCCGTTCACGCCGTGGTCGTCAAGGCGATTCAGGACATGG
>CAYWZD010000158.1:0-8500 GCA_964462755.1 uncultured Victivallales bacterium
CTGTCAAATCGGGAGCGTTTTCCAATTCCGCAAGAATTCCTGATTTGGTTTTACCCGATATCTTTATTTCTTCTGTTGGTTTAAGCACAAGCATATACTGCGATGACTTTTGTATTACATCTTCTCTTATAGTGATATAGTATTTTTCCAATGTCCGGCAGGAGTCACCAGTTATTTCAGATAAAGTATTGATATTCATTCCATTCGAAGCACATTCAGAGCAGAAGGTATGGCGAAATGAATGGAATCCATACTGATTCGCTTTGCGTTTCCGCGTATGTTTTTCGTCCATTTTACTGGTGGGTTCGATTCCGACAAGACGGAAGATATCCAATACCGTATCAATTATATCTCCTTTTCTACGGATATACCGCGCCGCGATATTGGGAATAACATACGGATTATCTTCTGAATGCCATGAGGAAAAGGCTTCCTTAAGTTTGTTTTTAAGTTCATCATGTAACGGGACCTTGATTTTCTTATTGAATCCCGTTGTCTTCCGGGGATACAAGGATAATAGGTTTTTGGTGAAATCGATATGTTCCCATTTTAAAAGCGCACAATCACAGAGACGCATCCCGGTATAAGTCCCTATACAAAAAAGTATTTCTAATTGTTGTTTATCGGGTATGCTAATGGTATCGTCTGCAAATACGCCCAGAAGCTTTTTGATTTCTTCGTGGGTTAATGCTTTTTTTCCGATACTTTTTCTTTGTTTGCGTGGAAGGGAGCCCCAGACATTTTCAGATAGACCCGCCAGACGCATTAATGCTTTTGTAATAGTACCCAGAGCTCCAATATGGTAGTTGTAGGTTACTGCGTTCAACTCTTCCGTATCCAAGTCTTGAGCATATTCATCTGCGATGGCCGCAGTAATTTCTGAGAGCGTTCTGAATTTTGGATAGTTTTCCCTGAGCCACGAATAAAACCGTTTATACATGCGCTCGTAGTTAGCAAGAGTTCCCGGACTGGTTCCCTGTCTGCGGAGCTTTGACTTCAGAAAGAGCATCCATACTTCGGCAAGTTTTACTCTGTCCATTGTTTTCAGCCGCTTGATTTCGGCTGTTTTTGCTACGACATCTTCTCTGGTGAGAACAGTGGCATCCGGCAGAATTTTTGCCGCTCGTTCGGTCGCTTCACTTTTATTTCTTGTATGAAGCGTTTTGACGATTTTATTTCCATCAATAGTATATTGAATATAATATATACCATTCTTTTTCTTGAAAATAGAACCGGTTCCTTTAAGTCTTCTTTTCCTTTCGTTTTGCATTTTTTCTTTTTTCTCCTTCAACCTTTTTCCTTCAATCGTTTTGCATTTTTTCTTCCTTTTTCTTCTCTTTGTCATTTGAGTTCAACACTAGTTGTCTCAATACGTTAATATATCATAGTTTGAGGCCAAAAACAAGAGATAAACCCAAAATAAGCATAAAAAATCAATATTTTGTGCTTAAAAAATCACGTTGCCAACGTGATGGTCGTGGGTTCGAGTCCCATTGCTCGCTCCATTTTTTTGTACGGATTCTTTACTATTCGGATAATGCGTAGTTGAACGGGTTCGCCATGTCATTCGACATGGCGTTTGTTCATTCCATCTTTTATATGAATTCAGACTCACTTCCCAATGGCTTCCCAATGGTTTTCAAAACGACCTGCCATCTCTAGATTATGCCATTTTACGTCAGTCAGGATGGAAATAACCCCAAAATAAGTATCTCGCTTTTTTGAAAGTGACATGGGCAGATGGAAACAGTCCGGAGAGGGAGATGATATTTTCTTCTGATAAGACTTGCATCCTGCTCTTTTTGACATTAAGTTACTTGGTGTATGAGTGGAATGGGGACGGAATATGAATAATAAGGAAACGATATATACTGTAGTGACGGGAGACATTGTCTCTTCGACCAAATTGTCTGTGGACAAACTGTCGAGAGTTATGCATGATGTCACTGAAGCCGCTCGGAAGCTTCCGTCGTTGAATGGGGCTTATCGCGTTGGAAAACCATGCATTATTCAGGGAGATCGCTGGCAAATCCTTTTGAAAGGGACCTCTCTTATCATGCATGCCGCTGTTGCTGTGTCTGCCGCTGCGCGTAAACACGGGATAACTACACGACTTTCTGTAGGCGTCGGGACGGTAGAGGCTCTTGTCGGCGATAACATCACAGAATCGCAAGGTGTGGCATTTATCCTTTCCGGACGTGGCCTTGATCTTCTGGAAAAAAGAAAATATAACCCTTTTTTCTGGGCTATTCATGGTGAGGTTGTCTCTTTTGAACAGGAAATGCTTTTTAATATTCTTGGAGAATGGGCCAGCAAATGGACGCCAAAACAGGCGGAGGCAGTTTCCTTTGCCCTTGAAGATGTAACACAGGATAATATTGCGTCCAAACTCAATATCACTCGTCAGAATGTGGGAAAACGTCTGAATGGAGCCCATTGGAAATATTTCTCCAGTTTGATGTTGCGTTACATGAGAGAATAAAACCCGTTTGAACTGAACTGAATTTGAAATGCACCTAAAAAAGGGTGCATATTGAAATGCACCCAAAAAAGGGTGCATGTTTGCAATGCGACAAAACGAGGGGTGGAAAACATGTGGTGGACTGTTCTGATCATATATCCGATTTTCCTGTTTCTTGTGACGTGGGTAACTGGCCAATTTATCGGCTGGCTGTTAACATGGAGCCGTGTTGACATCAAAGAAGGTTCTGCTGGAATGGGAAGCAAAATCGGATACGTCGAACGCCTCCTGATTTTTATATTTGTTATTTTGAATCAGTATGAGGCGATCGGATTTCTCGTAGCGGCAAAATCCATTCTGCGTTTTAATGAAAGCAGGGACGATAAAAAGTATGCGGAATATGTCTTGTATGGAACCCTGCTGAGTGTTCTTTTGGCAATCGTAATCGGAATTGCCGCAAAAGAAACAATTCACTTCTTTCAATAAGACATTGTGGGGGTGGACGGCAACCCGGAAAGCGTATGGTTCACGACTGGATTCATTTCAGTTTGGAAAGTCGATCGGAACGACAGTCTGTTCGTTTCAATAAAAGAGGAAGTGAAAATGAAGTTCATTTATCTGGCGGATACTCATTTCGGCGGGCAGGACAATTACGGATACCGCCAGCAGAACCGTTATCTGTGCCATCAGAGAGACTTGATCAGATGTCTGAACGGCTGGATCGAGGCAGCCGGCGATATCGATTTCATTCTTCACGGCGGGGATATGGCGGAAGCCGGAACCCGGGAAAACATCGAGCTGTCTTCCGAACTCTTTGCCTCCATTCGGATTCCGGTGTATCTTGCGCTCGGAAACCATGACCTTACGGAGCCGGATTCCCTCCCCGCGTGGCTGCGGGACGCCCCCGGATTCTTCCCCGGCGGACGTCCGAATTTCACGGTGACGCACGGTCCGGTCGAACTGGATGTGTTGTCCGTCCACTGGAGTTCCGTCCCCTATCTCTGGAAAGCCGAGGAGCCGCAGATTCCGTATTTCGACGCGGAACAGTCGGCTCTGCTGGAGCGCGATTCTGGAAGCATCCGTGTGGTCGTGTCCCATGCCCCTCCCTGCGGCATGCCGGCCTTCCAGTGCGGCATGGAAAAAGAACTCCATCCGCCCGAAGGGAATTTTGCCGGAATCGTCCGGGATTTTGCCCGCCGCAGGAATCCCGTGCTGTTTCTCGGTGCGCACACGCACATGAATCTGTCTGTAAGCGAAGGGAAGACTCATCTGGTGACGGTTTCCGCTTTTATGGAAACTCCGTTCGACTTCAAAGTCTTCGAGATCGGGAAAAATGGTTCGGTCGAGATGAAAACGGTCAATCTGGCTTCCGAAGTATCGTTCCCTACCCGTTACGATTTTGACAAAACCTACGTGCAGGGGCGTCCCTGCGACCGTTCCTTCTCCGACCCTTCCTTCTGACACGGCCTCTCTTTCCTGTGGACTTTCCGGAAATTCAGGGAGTCCCGGTTGATAATTTCCTGTAGGAATGCTACTTTGACAGGGTGAACCTCGACAAGTGAATCTCTGAACACAGAACGGGAGAGACTGATATGAAAGCACTCCTCTTGAACGGAAGCCCGCATCCGCACGGATGCACCTTCACCGCCCTTTCGGAAGTGGGCAAAGCCTTGAACGAAGAAGGCGTTTCCCATGAAATCTTCCAGCTCGGAAACAAACCGGTCCGCGGATGCGTCGCCTGCGGCTATTGCAAGGAACATAAGGTCTGTGTTTTTACGGATGATGTCCTGCCGTCGCTTGTGGAGGCGGTCAAGGGAGCGGATGCGCTGGTGATCGGGTCTCCGGTCTACTTCGCCGGACCCAACGGCATGCTGTGCGCGCTGCTTGACCGTCTGTTCTATTCCGGCGGTATGTTTCTCCATCATAAGCCCAGCGCGGCGGTCGTGAGCTGCCGGCGCGGCGGAGCGAGCGCGACGTTCGACCGCCTGAACAAATATTTCACCATCCTGGGAATGCCCGTGGTCTCCTCGCAATACTGGAATTCGGTTCACGGCATGACTCCGGACGAAGTCCGCAAGGATCAGGAAGGGCTTCAGACCATGCGGACGCTCGGCCGGAACATGGCGTGGGTGCTGAAGAACATTCAGGCAGGCAAGGTTCCGGTCCCGCCGAAGGAAGACCCGCTCCGCACCAATTTCGCAGACGGAAAGTAGTCCTGTTGTCTTTCGGGGACGCCCGGAGCTCTCGAACTTGAGCAGTGGAACCGCTCCGGGCGGGGATTTCGTGCTTTGCACGACCAGCCTCCGCGGCTGGACCGCGGCAAGACTGAGAGTCTTGCATGAATTTCTTTAACGAAACCGTTGGAGGACGACTTGTATTTTCTTTGTTCAGGAGATATTTTAGTAATAAAAAACATCTATTGAAACCGGAAGTCCGGCAGGGACTTCCTCATGGAGAATGACATGCAGAAAAAAGAACTTGTGATCGGGCTGGACTTCGGTTCTGACAGCGTTCGCGCGTTATTGGTCAGGTGCGAAGACGGCGCCGAGCTGGCGACAAGCGTTTATGAATACCCGCGCTGGAAGGCGGGACTATGCTGTGACCCGTTGCGTCAGCAATTCCGTCAGCATCCGATGGATTATCTGGAGGGGATCGAACGCACCGTCAACGCCGTGCTTGAAAATCAGGACCGTTCGCTTGTCGCGGGGATCGGAGTCGACACCACGGGCTCGACCGTTGCGGCGGTGGATGCGCGGGGCGTTCCGCTGGCGATGCACCCGGAATTCGCGGAAGATCCGAACGCCATGTTCATTCTCTGGAAGGATCATACCGCGCTGGCGGAGAGCCTCGAACTGACCGCCGCGGCGCGCAAGTCCGATCCGGACTATATATCATACGAGGGGGGCATTTATTCGAGCGAGTGGTTCTGGTCGAAACTGCTGTATACCCTGCGGAAATCCCCGGCGGTGGCAGGCAAAGCCGCCTCGTGGATGGAGTGCTGCGACTGGATCACCGGGAATCTCGCCGGATGCACGGATGTCCGGGCGTTTCCGCGCGGACGCTGTGCCGCGGGACACAAGGCCATGTTCCATCCGAACTGGAACGGACTGCCGCCGGAATCGTTTCTGTCGGGCGTCGATCCCCTTTTGAGCGGATGGAGAGAAAAACTTTTCAGCCAGACCCTGACGGCGGATCAGTCGGTCGGGACGCTCGGGGCGGAATGGGCGGAGAAACTGGGACTTTCGCGGACAGTGGTGATTGCGGCCGGGGCGATCGACTGTCACGCGGGCGCGGTGGGCGTGGCGATCCAGCCCGGACAGCTGGTGAAGGTGGTCGGCACCTCGACCTGCGATCTGATGGTGGCTCCGACGCTGAAGAAGAAAATCCATGGTATCTGCGGTCAGGTGGACGGTTCGATCCGGCCCGACATGACCGGGCTGGAGGCGGGGCAGTCCGCGTTCGGCGATATTTATGCGTGGCTCCGGCGTCTGCTGGAATGGAATGGTTCCCGGATCAGTCTTGCCGATCTGGAGGCGGACGCGGTGAAGGTTCCGCCGGGCGCGAACGGAGTTCTTACGCTGGACTGGTTCAACGGGAGGCGTTCCCCGGATGCCAACGAGAAGCTGACCGGACTGATCTGCGGACTCAATCTTGGCAGTACGGCGCCGATGCTGTTCCGTTCGCTGATCGAGTCCACGGCCTTCGGGTCGCGCGCGATCATGGAACGTTTCGTCCGGGAAGGCATCCCGTTCGAGAGTGTGACGGCGGTGGGCGGAATCGCGAAAAAGTCGCCGCTGGTGATGCAGCTTCTGGCGGACATCCTCAACCGTCCCATCCGGGTGGCGAAGTCCGCCCAGACGTGTGCGCTCGGAGCTGCCATGTACGCGGCCGTCGCGTCGAAGGTTTATCCGGACCTCGTTACGGCCATGGAGAAGATGAATTCCGGCACGGATTCCGTGTATGTTCCCGACGCCGGGCAGGCGGAAATGTATGATGCGCTCTACCGGGAATATGCAGAAATGGGGATTCTCTACGAGAAAGCCGTCATGAAATAAACGCTGAGGAAAGAAGCCGTTTCCGCTTCAGAAACCGTAGAGGGCGGAATATTTCTTTTCCAGATGCCCGATGAAACAGCCGGGATCGATTTCCGTGACTCCGCAGACCCGCCGGAGCGTTTCCTTCGGCGTGAACATGGCTCCATGCACATGGACGCGTCTCCGCAGAAAGTCCAGAAGCGGCGCAAAGTTGCCCGAGCGCAGATCGGCATCCAGCGGACCGAGCTCCTTTTCGGCGGTCTGCCATATCTGGGCCGAAAGCAGCGTGCCGAGCGAATAGGTGGGGAAGTAACCGAATCCGCCCATCGACCAGTGGATGTCCTGAAGGATTCCAAGAGAATCTCTTTCGGGTTCGATTCCGAGATATTCCACGGATTTGCGGTTCCACGCTTCCGGGGCGTCCTTCACGGAAAGGGAGCCGTTCAGCAGTTCCTTTTCCATTTCATAGCGGAGCATGATGTGAAGGTTGTAGGTGACCTCGTCGGCTTCCGTGCGGATCAGGGAGGGCGTGACCTTGTTGACCGCGCGGTAGACGGCGAAAACATCCGTGTTTTTGAGCTGATCGGGGAAGATTTCGCGGAAGCGCGGGAAGACGCATTCCCAGAAGGGGAGGGAACGGGCCACGAGGTTTTCCCAGAATCTGGACTGCGATTCATGAAAACCGAGGGAAGCGCCGTCGCCCAGCGGCGTCCGGTTGAGCTTCTTGTCGATTCCGAGTTCATAGAGTGCGTGTCCGCCTTCATGCACACTGCTGAGCAGGGAGGAAAGCGGATTGTCCGTCTGGACGCGCGTCGTGATACGGACGTCGTTCAGCCCGAAACTGGTGGTGAACGGATGAATGGTGAGGTCCTGGCGTCCGCGGGTGAAATCGTATCCCATCCGCCGGAGCACCTCGACCGAGAAGCGGAGTTGTCCGTCCGAATCGAAATCTTTCCGGAGGAACGAGTCGTCCGGCTGGGGCGCGGCGGCGATTTTCCGGAGGAGCGGGACCAGTTTTTCCCGGAGGTCCCTGAAAAGCGGCTCCAGCTGTTCCGTCGTAAGGCCTTCCTCATAGTTGTCCAGCAGAGGATCGTAGAGATTCCGGTAAGGCGCGAAAAGAGCGGCGTATCGGCGAGCGAGATCGAGGAGACGTTCCAGAAACGGGGCGAATTGCGAGTAGTCCGACGCTTCACGGGCCCGGGTCCATGCGTGGTGCGCGTTGGCGGAGGTTTCGGCCATTTCGCGGACCAGCGACGCGGGAACTCTGGACTCTTTTTCGAAATTGCGTTTCAGGACGCGGACGAGACAGCATTCAAACGAATCCGGGGGGAATCCGGCGACTTCCTTTTCCGCCTCTTCGAGATGTTTCGCATAGGCGGGCGCGGTTTCCTTTTCGTGGATCACCGAGGCGACCGAAGCCAGCTGGGAAGCGCGATCCTCCGCCGCGTTGGAGGGCATATAGGTCTGCTGGTCCCAGTCGAGGAGGGCGGAAGCGGCGTGGAGGTCCTGAATCAGGCCGACTTCCGCAAGAAGAGCCGGAAACGCATTCATGGTCACCAGACCTGTCCTTTGCTTTCGTAATAGGCGGCGACGTGGGGAACGATCGGCTTGATGAGTTTCTTGATGGCCTGGGCGTACTGGCGGATTTCCCACTGGGCGTGTTCGCTGTCGCGGAGATCCAGAAAGTGAAGCAGATTGCTGAGATCGACGGTGCCCCAGAAGGTGACCATCATGTTCTGGGGAAGGACGCCGCGGGCCTGTTCCCGGCAGACGCCGCGTTCCAGAAGACTGTTGTAAAGAGCCAGGGATTTTTCATTGTGTTCGCGGATTTCCTCGCGCATGGCGGAATCGTCGAAATCGGGAGCGTCCACGGAAGCCTGACGGTTGGTTTCGGCCTGTTTGCGGAGGACGGGAGGCGTATAGAATTCGAGGTCGATTTCGGTATAGCGCCGGGAGATTTCGTTGTAGGACCATGTGCGGTGGCGGTGCCACTGTCCGCGGATGA
>CAYWZD010000159.1:0-8492 GCA_964462755.1 uncultured Victivallales bacterium
CATCGAGCAGAGAAGTACGCCGTAATCCGGGGTCCAGAAAAGCTGCGGTCCGGGAAGCGCCGAAAAGAATTTATTGTTTTTCGCAGTCAGAATGTCCCGGTCCTGTTTCCACATGCCCGGATAGAGCGGCGGATTTTTCGAAAAACCGTCTCCTTTCCCGGCGGTTTTCCCCACATAAACTCCCGCATAGTAGGAAGGACGGCGGACAAAATAAAATTCATTGTTGAAGTTCCGGTCGAAGGAAGTGCTTTTTTCCACTGGCAATTTGGCGTTCGGAAGAACTTTCCGCGGAGGAATGAGGTTCCAGAAGGAGGAAAAAGGACAGAAGGCATACCAGACGGATCGAAGGTTTTTCCTGTAATAGTCAAACGCCCCCGGACCGGAAGCCCAGCCGATGTAGTCTTCCAGACTTTGCCGGGAACGCGGTTCGTCGAAGCGATGCCATACCGCAGCGTTTTCCAGCTGGTCGGTGAGCAGTGCCGTTCCGGCGCCATACTGCCGTTGGACCCAGCTGCCGGGAGTCCGATGGGAAAATCCGCTGGCTCCGTAAAGAATCCGGCCGTCCGGTTCCGGTGCGACCGTATGATTGAAAAGACCGGCGATTTTGTCCCAGAGCGCCAAAGCGTTTTTATCCCTCGAAAAATGGAAGTAGTAGGCGAGCATGGAGGAGCAAAGTCCCTGATAGGTTGCATCCGGACCGTAGGCTTCCTGCAGGTATCCTGTTCGAATAAAACCGTTCTGTTTCTCGTCGGCCTGATCCCGGACGAAATTCGCGGCAAGCTCCTTGAACAGAGGATTCCCGGCCCCCACTCCGTAGGCGTACAGTTTGACCGCCCAATGCATGGACTGGTTTTCACAGGAAACACGGTCGGAATAAAAACGGCGGAGCGGAAAGGCCAGCCCTTCCCCCCATAGTTCTTTGAGTTTCGGATCGAGATCGTTTGCCAGAAGCATGAACGCCACGGTATCGGAAACCATCACCATGCCGTCCCCGCCCGCGTAATTCGAGTGGATTTCCTGGCCGGTGCCATTGCCGCACAACGGGAAATACATGGAGCGTTTACTCAATGCGAGTTCATACAGAAATGCCAGTGCAACCCTGTTCATTACGGCCTTATTATGATAATATGGGTTATAGGGTTTGTTGAGCGTATAGAGGTAGGCGAGAGCGCCGATGTCGGCATTGCATCGGCCGAATTCCGGTGATTCCGGATCGACATTCTGTGTTTCGATCAGATATTTTGCCGTCGACAGCGGACCGCCGATGAAAAACAACGCCGTGCTCTCCGGCCAGTCCGCGAGAATTTCTTTTTTATATTTTGTGAGATCACCCGTCTTCAGAGCCAGGTCTTCTTTCTTCAGCGATTTCCGCCATTCATACACACGTTTCTGAAATTTCAGAGGAACGAAACGTCCATCCGGAAGATGCGTCATCCCGCCGTTGAGTTTGCGGGCCAGTTCGGGCGTTTTGCAGAGGATGAACGGAAATCCTCCGAATCCGGTCCAGCACCAGTTCGGATTCTTTGCGGAAAGCATGAGACGGTATACCTTTCCCGGTTCGAGCGGAAGTTTTTTCGATCCGGAATTTTCCAGCACACCTATGCTCTTTCCATGAGGGTCAAGGATCTCGGCCCGGCAGTTCCTGACAAAAAAATCGAGGAGCCCAGACGTGCCCGGCGGAACGAGAAAATAACGGCCGGAAAGTGCCAGAATGTCCTTGTGCCAGATCCAGCATCTGGACGGCATGAATCCAAGTTCCTGCGCCGGGAAAAAACTGACACTCCATTTCAGGATGGGCGCGGAACCCGGTTGGGAAAAACGCAGCTGCCAGACTCCCTTTTCCGCGTTTTTCACGGTGTATTCGAATTTTTTTGACAAATCGCCTTTCTCATCCCGCCAGTAAAAATCCTTTACGGCTTTCTCGTCCGGATCATACAATGTGGCGAGAAATCCCGGAGTGACCGTGGCCGAAGAAGCCGAGGGAGACAGATTTCGTTTCGCATAGGAGGCATCGATCCGGACGGTCAGGTCTCCACCGGAATGGTCCGTATAAAACACGCCCGATTCCATTCGCTGGAAAACGGTAGGAGCATTTTCTGCAGAGAGAATTAATCCGACGCATATGATTTCTACGGCAAGAAAAATTTTTTGCATTATTTATACCCTTTCTCCAATCTGCCCGTGTAAATATTGCCCATTTTCATGAAAGGACCATATTTCTGGGCCTCAGCATGACCGTCCACACAAACCATATTCACATTGTATGAATGCCGGAAACCAAGTTGAGATGGTGTCGTATAGGGATATTTGAGACAATAGGTGTTTTTAAGATTGCTGTCCAGCGAGACCGCAACGATCGTCGGTTGCGTCACGCGATTGATATTTCTCCAAATACCGGAAGCATCTCCATTGAACCAACCATTTAACCCGTAGTGTGTATAGGAGAACAATCCATCATTCCAGTCTCCAAATCCGATTTGTTCCACCGGGCAGGTGAAAATTTTCCGGTTGTAAGCTCCGAATGAGACTGCTTTCGTGCCCATGTAGAACTGGGATAATGCGCCGCTCCAATAAAGGACATCTCCGGGTTTGGTAGCAACAACGCCATGAATAAAATATCCATTGTACCTGGCTGCATGACCAGGAACAGACCATGCGGGACGCCGCCGACGCGCTCCGGGCGCTGGCCGACAAGACGACCGCCGCGATCCAGGAAGGAGCATAAAATGGGACTCGGATCATTTTTGAAAAAATACGCCGCAAGCAAGGGGACAGCAATGTCGCCCGCGACACGGCCCACGTCTGTTTCTTCCGAAGTGACCGCCTCCAGTCCAGTGTTGCCCGCGACACTCCCCGCCGTCCTGACCGACACAAAAAACCAAATGGTTTTAGCAAAGGCCGTGTTGCCCGCGACACTGAAAAAGAAAGTCGCCGAGATTCCGCGCGAGGAGCGTCTGCTCCGGGACGAGAAATGCCAGTATATCAAGGCGTGCTACGAGATGCACGTCAACGACGGAAAACCCTGGCCGATCGCGGCGGAGTTCGTGGCGACGCATTTCCGCGACCGCTTTCCGCGTCTGGCCGCCCGGAACCTCATGAACCTGCCGAACCTCCGGAACTGGCGCGCCCAGCTCTGCGCGAATCCGGGCGTGAACCGTCCGGATCCGAACGCGGCTCCGGATTTCCGCTACATGGACAACCTGGTCCGCGACTACGGCCATGGGCGCGAACTCTATGGAGACCCGCGATTCTACATTCAGCTCAAATCCATGATCATGAGCACCCACAAAGCCAAGTTTGAAAAAGAATACCGCAAGCTGGCCGATCTCTGGATGCACGAATATCCGGAGTTCAAAATCCCAAAGCCGCATCAGGTCCGGTATTACCTCAAGAGTCTGCCGCCGCGTCTGTTTGCATTGGCCTGCCGCGGGGAAACGTATTACGCGCAGCACTACGAAAACTACATCTCCCGCGATCCCGATTCGGTGGAGGTCAACGAGAACTGGGTGGCCGACAATCTGGAGTGCGATTTCTACATCCGTGTCGAAGACAAGAAGAAGGGCGGCGAGAAGGCCGTGCGCCCGTGGGTCTGCGCGATCATGGACGTCAAATCCGAATACATCGTCGGATGTCTCCTGATGGAAGAAGGCGTCGACAACGCCGTGATCCGCGCAACGCTGGCGTCGGCGATCCTGAAGCATGGGCGTCCGATTCGGTTTGTGACCGACAACGGCGGCGACTTCCGCAAGCGCGGATTTACCACGCCGGTCGTTTTCACTCCCACCATCGACAACGCGGATGTATATGAGCACAGCATTCTCAAAGAGCTGGACATCGAGTCGCGCGCCACCGACGCCTACAATGCCAAAGCCAAGCCCGTCGAACGGTTTTTCAAGGAGTTGAACGAATACGGCAGGGAAGAACGAGGATGGGTTGGAAACTGCATCGAAAACCGCCCCGGAACCGCCGAACTCTGGAGCCGTCCGGAGAATTGCAAATTCCTGAAGGATCACAAGCAGGCCGCCGAGTTCCTGGACAAGGCGTTGATCCGCTATCACGCGAAACCGTGTCCATACAGCAAGTATCTCAAGGGACTGTCCCCCGACCAGGCATTCGCCAATCCGAACAAAATCTCGCGTCCGGTTCCCGATATCGCCAGCCTTGCCATGGCGTTTCTGATGCCGCTTCCGGAAAGCCGCATCGTCAATCCGATCGGACCGTCTGTCACGGTCGGGCGCATCCGCTATGTCTCGTATGGCGAGGGCCGCGAAAGACTGTGGCATTATGACCGGAAACCGGTGATGGTCAAGTTCGACATGCAGTCGATTGACTATTGCTTCGTGTTCGACATCGACGGAACGCCGCTGGCGATCTGCCGCGCGGAACAGAAAATGCCGTATTTCGCCACAAAAGAAGAAGAAAAGGTCATGCTGTCCGAGGCGCTCGCGGATATCCGGAACGACAAGAAGGTCCTCAACGGGCAACTTCTTTCCCATACAGGCGGGAATCACAAACTCGATCCCGAAACGATCGCGCAGATGCCGCCCGAAACGTTCGAGAATCCCGCGCGTCTCCGCCTGGTCGACAGCCGCACGGCGGTAAAGGCCGACAGCCATAACCCGAAAATCTATGTGACAAAACAGGAATACGAAGAAAAGAAACAGACAGTTTTAACAGGAAACACGGTGTCGCCCGCGACACTACAGGCAGGCACGCCGGAGAAAAAACAGGCAAGCAATCCGGAACTGCGGAAAGACATCCTGAACTATCTTGACAGCAATGATCCGGCCCCGGCATCGGGAACGGTCGAAATACCAACCGAAACAAAGGAGAAAGAGAACTATGGACGCATCACAATCCCGGACGACAACTGAACCCGTCGTGACGCAAAACTACAAAAGGATTCAGGGATTCCTGAACGGAGTCCAGAGGCGCGGCCAGTTCGCGTTTCTGTTCGGATCGACAGGCTACGGAAAGAGTTTCGCGGCGCGTAAGTGGACCGAGGAAAGCCCGGACAACGCCGCATACGTACGGGCCCGTACCGGCTCCACGCAGGTGCGCCTGCGCAAACAGATCAGCGAGGCGGTCTTCGGCAGCGAAAACATGCGGGAACGGGACATCATCACCCACATCAAGGAACATCCCGGCTTTGTTCTCGTGGTCGACGAGTGCAATCACCTGCTCATGGACTCCAATCTCGCCAGCGCCAAGTGTCTGGACTCGATCCGGGACATTTTCGACGAGGTCAACGAACTCGGCGGCCGGTGCGGCGTCTGCTTCATCTTTACAGACTACACGATGGAGTATCTTTCCAAGTGCCGTATTGCCAGTTTCTTGCAACAATTCATAAAGAGAGCGGACAATCAGCTGAAGCTCACCGGGCGGAACTTCTGGAAGAATGAAATCGAACCCACCGTGCGCTACTACGAGCCGGACGCAAGCGAGGAGCTGCTGAACTATACCAAAAAATATAACGACGTCCGGTCGGTCCACAAACGGTTCTTGGCGGCGAAGTCGATCTGGCCCGGCAAGGCGATCACGGTGGAGATGATCAACGAGCTCCAGATCCAGCTTGATTCAGGGGAGCGCGAC
Source organism: uncultured Victivallales bacterium (assembly GCA_964462755.1). GTDB lineage: Bacteria > Verrucomicrobiota > Lentisphaeria > Victivallales > UBA1829 > SIG94. The sequence continues at coordinate 5,593 of CAYWZD010000159.1, forward strand.
GACAAATAAGGAGGGGCGATGACCTACTCGGCGATGATCAGGAGGAGTTACAAAAACGGGAAATGGATGTATTTCCTCTCCCGCGACGGTCGCCTGTGTTTCACCGCCGACGCCAGTTATCTCAGCCGGGAGTCCGCGATCAGCGCCGCCCGGCGCAAAACCCAGGAGCTGGCCAACAAGATTTCATTGCCAGCCCTGGCCGGAAATATCAAGTTTCAAGTGAGTTCAAGGTAAAGAAGGAGAAGAAGATATGGATTTAAAGACGCAAGCAAGGATTATTGAGCTCAGAAGAGCACTGATAAAGATTTGCAATAGTGCCGAAATTTACGATGGAACCCCGGAAATGGACGCGATACGGAAGATCGCACGGGATGCACTTCAGGAGGATACCGTGCGCGAGAACACGAAGGCGGTGAAGCCATGACCATCTATGTCGCCAGCAGCTGGAAAAACCCGAAGCATCCGGAGGTCGTCAAGGCGCTCCGGGAAGCTGGGCACAACGTCTACGACTATCGAAATCCGGGGTATATTGGAGAAACGTGGGATGATATAGATCCGGCTTGGCATGATTGGACTGTCGATCAATGCGAGGAGTCCCTCAAACATTCAAAGATGGGACGTGTTTTCTGGTGCGACTTTAATGTGCTGGAAGAGTCCGAGTGTGTGGTAGGTTTGATCCCTTTTGGAGCCAGCGTTGGAATGGTGCTGGGGTTTGCGCTTGCGCGGGGCAAAAAGGTGATCCTGCTGCATACCGATCCAAAGCCCCGCCCTGATCTGATGCTCAAGATGATCCCGAACCGCGTCACCACCGTTGACGATCTGCTTCAAACCCTTCATGCAATGAGATAAGGAGCGGTTAAAATGACTTATCTTTATGGACAAGGTCTCTTTCGATGGATGCTTTCTGCATTGCCTGAAATCATTAAGATGTCACGGGTCTTGGTTTGGCATTATTCTTATTGTCCGCTCTTCACTCACCACAAACATCGTCCGAAAAAGGGCGGGATCAAACACAAGGTCCGTGCAAGGAAGGTGAGGTATGGAAAAAAATGAGTGACCCCATCAATCATCCCCCGCACTACGCCGGTATTGACGTTACGATCGAGTGCATCGATCTGACCAGGCATTTAAACTTCCAGTTGGGCAACGCCGTAAAATACTTATGGCGCGCCGGAAAAAAGGGCGGCAAGGAGCAGGAGATCGAGGATCTCCGAAAGGCGTTATGGTATCTTCAAGACTATGAAAAAAATTGGGTTGAGAACACTTCTTACAACGGCGCGCGGGCTGTTCTCCAAATTCTGATCCCGCATTGCAAGCGTGGTGATGCTGTTGACATCGCCCGCGTGCTCTTATTCAACTGCAATATTCAAGGCGCAATCAATCTGATTCAGGATAGACTCGAAAAATGCAACTCTCCGTCGTAACCCGTTTTACCTACTCGATTCCCGAGCTGGAGACGCGGATCCGCGCGATCCGTGGCGATCAGAAAACTGTCGACTCCTGGCTCAATGCCTGCCGGGACGCCGCCCATGAGATAGGACACAACGTCCGCTTCTCGCTGGATCTCAACTCAAGCATGACCGACAATGAAATCACCGCAATCTTTATGTAACCCAAGGAGTAGATTATGAAAGCTCTCATTACCGTGTGGAATGTATTTCTCATTGCCTTACTGATCGTCTTTTTGACGATGCGCTGGACCGGCTATATTTCCTGGCCCGCCTGGAAGTATTGGTCGCCCGGGATTTTGTGGCTCTATAACTTCGTGCTGGGCGTTTCTTACATCGCCATGTTCGAGGAAGAAAAAAGGAAGAAGGGTCAATAATCATGGCCGATAAAAACCATCTTGACTTGACGGCGAAACAATGGGCGTATTGCCGTGCCTCTGAAATTTTGGAAAAATCTCGCGTCAAACCGATCCTATGCACTCCGGAAATGGCCAAGACCGCAACGATCGAACTTAGAAAGCTGGGAAAACGCCTGAGCGAAAGCATGTTTAACATGAGTGGACGTATATATCTCAAGAAAAAGTGCGAGCAGGATCCGGACTTTGCAAAACAGGTCAAGGAGTCTCAAGAAACGCTCCGCTGGGCAAGGGCAACCATTACAGCTGGACGAATCGAAAGAAAACGTAAAGAAGAAAGGGAGAAAGCAATGAAAGTGCAGCTTGGAATCGATGGAAACTGTGGGTTCGCTTTACTGGGAGAAGACCTCCAAAACGGCGAGGCCGAGTTCGTGGAATTTCAGACGTCTCCGGAAGTGGCTGACACGATAGCCGCGAAGCGCGCCGCCTGTGATCAGGCTTTCAAAAACCTGAAAACCAGACTCAACATGCCGAACCTTCACCCGTTCTTTGGTCCTTCCCATCCGGATGCAGCCGAAGCATGAGCATCAAATCCATCCACACGCTGAAAAGTAAGCTGGGCATGTCCGATCAGGACTATCGCGCCTTGCTTCAGCGTGTGGCTGGCGTCCAGAGTTCCAAGCAGCTGACCGAGGCCCAGGACCGCGCCGTCATGGACGCCCTGGAGGCGATGGATACCAACAGACGCCCCCGGCCTTCGACGCGCGCCAAAGACCCCATGGAGGCAAAAATATGGGCCTTGTGGTATGCGATCAAGCCATACCTCCCCGAGGAGGAGCGGACCGCCGCCTATTTGATGGGGATCGTGGGACGCGTGACCAATCGCGCCGGTCTGGATCCGTCCGCTCTGGCGCTGCTTCCCTTTCGCGAGGCTCACAAGGTGATCGAGGCCCTCAAGCAGCGCCTAGACCAGGAAGAGGAAAGACAACAAACAAATGAGGTTCCGTTTTAACACGAAAGGAGCCGAGATTATGGGCAAGACCTAGTGTCCTGTCAACGCGTATTTTGTAACAAAGATCAAGAAATATCTGGATAA
>CAYWZD010000160.1:0-7481 GCA_964462755.1 uncultured Victivallales bacterium
CGCACGGCAAACCGGCGATTCTGCATTCCTGCGGCAATCAGGCGACGCTCATGGAGAGCATCATAGAACTGTGCAAATACGACGGCAAGCACTCCTACGAGGACACGATCGAGCCGGTGGAGGAAGCCTATGAGCGCCTTCACGGGCGGATCGCGGTTCTGGGCGGCATCGACCTCGATTTCATCTGCCGCCGGACACCGGAAGAAGTCTTCCGGCGATCACGGGAAATGCTCGAGCGCACGGAGAACCGGGGCGGTTATGCGCTGGGTTCCGGCAACAGCATTCCGGAGTATGTCCCGCAGGAAAATTACTTCGCCATGATCTCCGCGGCGGTCGGACCGATCGATCTCACAGCCTCGCCATGCTGATTCCAAGTCCGCGGAGGTCCGCGAGACGGTTCTGCTCCTCTGCCTCGTAAAGACGCCAGATCACGCGGAGTCCGTTCAGGCTGTCCTCCGGACTCGTGAACGGGCTGTGTCCGGTATCGATGCAGTCAAGGAAGTGCGCCATTTCCTCGGTGGTCGGCTTGGCGGAAGGAGCCTCCAGCAGAATCTTGAGATTCTCCGTTTCATGCTCGCCGGGATTGTGATTGGACATATTGCTGTGGAGGTAAAGACGTCCCGCACGAATGTCCGCTTCAAGCATTCCTTCCTCGCAATGGGCGTGAAAACTGTAGCCGTGGCGCGTCCCCTTGGCTCCCCATGTGCCGAAGTGGTATCCCATCGCGCCGTTCTCGAACTGGATCGTCACGTTGCTGGTGCCTTCACGCTCCATCCATTCCGTGCAGTAATTGCTTCCCAGGTGAGTTCCGGAAACTGGATTCCCCAGCATCCAGAGCATGAGGTCGATATAATGACAGCCGTGACTGAAAAGCTGTCCGCCGCCGACCAGCGCCTTTTTCCCGGCCCAGAATTCCTCGTCGGAAACGGGGAAAGCACGGCAGCAGCCCCGCGTGTATTGCTCGGTCCAGATGGAAAGCTGGAAGCAGCGTCCATAGGTTTTTTCATCGAGCAGACGTTTCATCTCAACCAGCAGCGGATGAAACCTCATGCAGTAGGCCACCATCAGAATGCGCGGACTCCGCTTCGCGGCGGCGATCATGTCCAGACATTCCTTCTCGGAGTTTGCCAGCGGTTTTTCCGCCAGAACATGTTTGCCGGCATCGAGGCAGTCGATCGTGCATTTCGGATGGAGATGGTGGGGAAGCACCTGAAGCACACAGTCGCAGAGCGGAAAAGCGTCCCGGTAGTCGGTGAAAGCGGGAGGATTGTTCGGAAGCAGTTTGGAAACCGCTTCCGCGCGGGGAAGATCGATGTCGACCGTTGCCCCGACCTCAAGCCTGTCGAACAGGGGTTCCAGTCTGGAAACGTGAGCCTGCGCCATGCCGCCGCAGCCGATCAATGCCAATTTGTGTTTCATTTCTCATTTCTCCCGGTAATTTCTCATTGCTGTTTCAACCATATATGTAAAATCCGGTTGAATCAAATCAAAAACAGGGTATATTTTCATCAATAACAGGTAAAATCAGACTTTTCCAGGAGAAAACATGAAACCGGGGTTCTATGATTTCCGACTCTCGCAAGCCTCACCGTTCCACCTGATGCACTTCCGTTCCGGGCCATTCAACCAGCCGCGTCCGCCGGACATCCATGAAGCGGTCCACCTCGGGATTGTGCTGAATGGCGACGTGTCCGGAACCCGCGCCCCGGGCTGCTACCTGATCGGCTCGTGGGAACCGCACGGCTCGACCGGCAGTATTTCCGGACACGAATTGCTGCTGATCACAGTCGACCCGCAGGAGCTCGGCAAGGCTTTTCTGGATGCACGTGAAAAACTGGGACTTCTGCTCAACTTGCCTCCGGATGTCCGTGCCGTCCGGTTGAAGGCGTCCGCGATTCGGAAAGGACTCCCGGCTTTCGCGCGGGAACTCCTGAAAATCAGAGAAGCCAAGGAGGAATTTCACGTGTTTCGGCAGTGGCAGACCATCCAGAAGTTGTTTCTGCACATTCTCGACCATCTCAAGCTGGACGGCATCCAGCCGGTCCGCCAGAATCCGTCCCGACTGCTTCCAGCTCTCCGGCTGGTGGCGGAAGAACCCGACAAACGTCACACGGTCGCGGAAGGGGCGGCGGCGTGCGGACTGGGCACCAGTCGCTTCGCGGTGCTGTTCCGGGAATTCTTCGGACTCTCGTTCGGCGCTTACGAGCTCAACTGCCGTCTGAATGGCGCGGCAAAGGATTTCGAGCGCGGAGACAAGCTCTGCAAGGACATTGTGAAGGACTGGGGCTTCTATGACGAAAGCCATCTGCGAAAAAGTTACAGACGGCATTTTGCCCAGCTCATTCCTCAAAAGCTGTAGTTGCCGCCCCTGACGGATTCAGGTATCAAGCCGAAAATCCCGATTCAGTCTGCGCAGGGTTTCGGCGACGGGCGAAAGCGTAGGCGATTTCAGAGCAGAGCATGTCCGGAAGAGTTCATGGCAGGCCGTTTCATAATCGATCCCGCTGAGTTCCGAAATGATCCGGCAGGCGCGGTCCACGAGCTTCTTGTTGGAAATCGCAAGATGGATCATGTAATTGCTTTTCACACGCCCGAACCGGACCATTGTTCCGGTCGAAATGATGTTCATTGCAAGTTTCATGCGGAGATGTTCGAACAGACGCAGCGGAGTCGGCGTCGGCGGTCCGCCGATGCGGCGCCCGCCAATGAAAAGCGGACCGTGTTTTTCATTCCGGATTTCCACCCGACGGGCATTCGCGCGGGACGGCAGAAATTCATTCCCGATCATAACCCTCCGGAGTTCCCGTTCCGAAACGCGCGGCAACCCGTTTTTCAGCAGGATTTCCAGTCCGGCGGCGCGATACTCCGCTTCACTCCATTCAATGCAGCGGGGAAGACGACCCAGACATTTCCGCCAGATGTCCGGGGTCGGTGCGGAAAGGTCGCGCACCATGGCCCAGGGTTCCGGCGAAACACCATCGTCGCGGAACTTGTAAGGAGGAATCATGAAGGTGGGAGAACGTTCGGTGGTGTCGCTCAGAAGGTCGATCAGGAGGTCATCCGCGACATAATCGACCAGTCCGCGGTCCCGGCAAATTTCCCATTCGGAATCGATGCACGCGGCCATGGATTCCACACTTTCCGGCGTTTCCAGCGAATCCAGCAGACTTTCAAAAGCGCCGGCATAATCGATGCCCGTTGTTCCCGACGCGGCCTCGAGCGCGGAAGCGGCCATCAGCAATTCAATGGTGCTGGACTGCATCCGGGTCGATCCCGTAAGGGCCATGCCGCCGATGGGCATATCGAGAACCGTCACGTTCGGAAACGAATAAAGTTCACGACAGCGTTCCAGTCTCGATGCGGCCGTTTCCACGGGAACACAGATCAGCATGAACACGTCCGCCCCGCGCTCTGCGGCTTCTTTCGCAGAACCGAGAATCGAGGCGGTTTCACCCGTGGCGGTGATTCCGACCAGGATGTCCTCCCGGCTCACGCCGAGCTCATCGACCTGTTTCTTTCCGGCGGCGGGATAATCTTCGAAATTCTCGACGGCTTTTACCAGGGCAAAGTCGCCGCCCGTCATGAGGGAAAGCACACGCGGTTCATTCGGATGCGCCTCGTTCCACGCGCTTTCCAACAGAATGGCAAGCCGTCCGGTGGCGCCGCAACCGGAAAATAGGATTCGTCGGGCATGGCGCATGGCGTCAACCATCGAGGCATACTCTTTCCGGCCAAGCGTTTGCCGTATGAATGACAGCAAGGCACGGTCGCAGGAAAGCAGCGTCCGCACGCCTTTGACGGTCGATTCCCTGAAATCTTCGTCCAGATGCATGGTCAGGGGGGTGCGCGACTCGCTCGACAGGAAGCCCAGATGGAATTCCGTTTCATTCCTCAGAAAGTTTTCCGCTTCGATTTCCCAATTTTCCATCTTTACGCCTCATAGTGAAAAAGCAGGGTTTCAGGACCGCATGTCACAATTTTAATCCGATCCGTATTCTCATGGACTTCGCCGCTGAAAAGTTCGGTGATCCGGAGACATTTGCGGGGAAAAACCAGAGTGACCTCGTCCGCTTTGCCGATATGAACCGCGGCAAGGCGCTCATTGGCATGAACGGGAACGGATTGCTCGCTCCAGAAATGCACACCCGCTTTTTTCATGATCCCGCGCATGTCGGTCTCCGTCAATTTTCCAGGTTCGGGCGCATAAAAGGAAAGGAAGGAAGACTTCGCCGCGGAATGGATTCCGGGTTCGCCGAATTTCGCACCGGCAATCTCTTCCAGATGGGCCATATCCCATTTCCCATTGTGGATCACCCCCGGCGCATAAATCCAAAGAACGGTTTTGCCGGAGCAGAGCGTTTCGATCTTTTCGAATTTTCCGTTGTCGAGGTCAAACGGATGACAGAAAATCACCAGTTTGTAACGGGCAAGATCCATGAGAACGAGATCTTTGAAACTGGCCGTGGTGAAGGGCGCGCCCGCCGAACGGAGCGACTTTCGCACGGGGTTGACGAACGAATTCGCATCCGGGTGGGAATCATTGATATAATACATGTTTTCGGGATCGACGACCAGAAGGATTTCAAATGCGTCCGCGGGGGAAAGAATACTTTCCTCCCCCCAGATTTTCCGGCATTCGGACAAGGCTTTCCGGGCGGCCTCATTGTCATACCAGCCGCCCCACATGTCGAAGTACCATGTGGAACAGCCGTTGATGAGGTTGAAACACATCTCGCGTTTGATTCCGGCCTCGACTTCGGCAGGGGTTTTCCATTCGACACCACGTCCAGCGATGGAAACGCCTCCGCTTCTGCCGGGTGCTTTCGGGAAACGACTGGTGAATGTGGTCGTATCGATGGAGTTCAGGATATTCTTGCCGCGAACTTTGAGGGTCTGCATCGGAATCATCGACAACGGAGAGCCGCCCATGCCGCGCTCTTCCTCTCCATAGGAGATCGGTTCAAGTGCGAAATCAACTTCCTTCATGTCGAAAATACGCTCGTATTCAAGCTGTGACCAGGATGCCTGGCAATTCGGCCGGAGCTCGAAAATATACCCGTAACAAAGCGTAAGCCCGATCTCCGGCGGCAGCACTTCCCGCGCGTTCCTGAGAAAGAAGGACAGCGTATCGAAGGACAGTTCCGAGTTGAATTTCCAATATTCGAGCGCTGTCCGATGTTTTTCAGGGGAACGGAGCAGACCGTTGCTTTCCGGCATTCCGGAGTAGCGGCTCGCCATATCCGGGATCGGCGCTTCCGGCAGATGGCGTTCGGCGCGATACCGGTTCCAGGCTTCGATCCGCGGGATGCTTTCAATTCCCCTGGAATAGTCAAACCATTCTGTGGTTCTGCCACCCATCATGGCCACGGCTTTGAGACGGCCGGGATATTTTTCGACGGCGTGTTTCAACAGCGCCCACATATAATCCACGACATCGTTCCGGTATTCTTCCGAGGCCGCGACGCGTCCGAACTCGCAGAAGGGATCGAATCTGCGGTTGTTGTCGCCGCGGCGCAACCACCACTGGGGCGGATTGATGTCAAAAACACAGATCAGTCCGGCATCGGGAACCGCGTTGACAAGGTCATCCATATTCCGGTCGAACAAGGTGAAGTCGTATTCGCGTTCCCATATCCATGTCGGCTGGTAGCGCGTGTATGGCTCCCCCATGAAATTGCAGTTGTTGGAAACCATGAACGCAAAGGTGTCGATGCCGAGCGAACGCATGGTTTTCATGGTGTCATACTCGGGTTCAAAGGACCGATAACCGAAAAATCGAAACATTTTTTTCTCCCTGTTTATGGATGCTGTCTTTTTATTATACTCTTGAAAATCGTTTAAAACTATATATATTATGCGGAGTATTGCACAGATTCTGCGGAGGGCCTTGATGATACCGGAACTGATGGAATTTTCAAAAGATTTGCGCTCACTGGCACAATTCAGCGAACTGCATTTCACCTGGCATTTTCTGGACAATTCCATGCTCCAGAGTGTCGATTCCACCCAGACCGAACACAAAAGCCCCTTCTGCCTGCAGTTGAAACGCGAGGCATCGAAAATCCAGCTCCGCCGCTGTATTCACGAACACCATGAAAAGGAATTCCGCCTTGCGCTGAAGGAACGCTGTCCCTTCGTGATCCACTGTCACGCGGGCGCAACAGAGCTGATTGTGCCGATTTTCGTGCGGGAGGAGTTCCTCGGCATACTTTGCGCCGGGACGTTTTTCAATCCGGCCCACAGCGGGTATCGCGACAGCGGGGAAGAGCGTCGGAAATTGCCATGCATCTCGGAGGAACGGTTGCGAAATCTGGGCGTTCTGATAACGGCAATGGCCGGAAGATATCTGGAGAAAATGGAACTGCCATCAGTCAGGAATCCCCTGCTGCGCCAGATGCTGAGCCATGACCTCCGGATCGTGCGAGCGGTCATTTACCTTCGCCGGCACTATGCCGAACCCGTCCAGGCGGAGGATGTCGCGGCAGACATCCATTTGTGCGCATCGCATTTTCTGCATATTTTTCCAAAGGAAACCGGATACCCCTTCAGCGATTTCCTGCAAAGGCTCCGGGTGGAATCCGCCCGTAAACTTGTGGAGGGAACGGATATTCCTCTAAGCGAAATCGCGGAAATGTGCGGAATCCGTTATCAGAGCCGCATGGGGGTGCTGTTCAGGCGCTATCTGGGAACTTCGCCCCGCGATCTGCGGCGGAAGACGACTGCAAAATCCGGGATTCGTGCGGGAAGTCCCCGAACGGCTTCTTGAAACAAAACAAATTTGCATTCCGGCTTCTTTCCGGGACACAACCAGGAAACAACTTTCCCAAGTTTTCCGCGTTGACATTCCAGTCCAGACGTTATATAATTTATGACAGAAAAAATCGTGGAGACTTTTTGGAAACCAAGGCGGAAATGCGTATATGAAACCAAAGAGAAATATCTCGCCCATTGCCGACAGATTGCTCGAAACCATACGCGCATTCATTGCAGAATCCGCTCCCGGCAGACGTCTTCCAAGCGAGAATTCCCTCGTTTCCAAATACAAAGTATCCAGAAAAACCATCGGGAAAGTCCTCAATCAGCTGGAAAAGGAAGGAACCCTGATCCGTAAACGCGGATCGGGCAGCTATGTCGCCGGACAGCCCGTTTTCACATTCATGCTGCCATCACCGGATTATCTTTCCCATACGTCGGCATGGGTGTCCCGTCTGCTGATGAAAGGAGCGATCCGGGCCGCAAATGAAAAGAACATCGCATTTCAGACAATCGCCGTCTCCCCTTCAAACGACTGCGCACTCCTCGATGTTTCATGCCTCAACCGGATCAATCGGTTCTCCAAGATTTTTGTGACGACCTGGTTCAGCAACCTCTTCGAACTGCTGGAGAAACGGCGCTGTCAGGTGGCCTATCTTCATTCCCAGGACATCTGCTACGGGTTTCACCAGTATACACGGGATTGGATTCTTCTGGAGCTGGACCGC
>CAYWZD010000160.1:7491-8427 GCA_964462755.1 uncultured Victivallales bacterium
TGACATTTCTCGAACATCTGATGGATCGTCTGTACCGGGAGGGGAAACGCCGTATCGCCATGAGCGGAGGTTATCTGCTTTCCGAAAGAAGACACCCCTATCTCCTTGCCTACCGCAAAAAGATTGAGCAATACGGACTTCCGGAACTCCTGCTGGAAATCGATCCGGAGAAACCTTTTCCATTCGAAATGGAAAAGAAGTTCTACAGGGAGTCCCGTTACGATGCACTTCTTTTCAGCATGGCGTCATCCCGTCATTGTGAGTCCGTACAACGGATGTTCAGCTGTCCTCCCGAAACCCGGACCATTGGATTGAGCCTCAATCCGGAACTGCTGAATTGCGACATTCTGCCGGAATGTTACCTGCCGGACTTCGAACAAATCGGATATGACGCGGTAACCCGCCTCGCGGATTATGACCGCTTTCACGGTAAAACATATCTCTATGACTACTCACGGGTTTCGAGAAAAACGGAAGAAGGAACAGTTGCATCATGGGAAAATTGAATCTCACGAACGGAGTCAAGGCCGCTCCGCTCGACACAGGGGACATGTTTACGAAGGGAAGTCCCCTTTTCCATTGGCCGCCGGTCACGCAAGCCATGCGGGATTCCGTGCTCGGAGTGCTGGAAAACTATTCGATGTCCGGGAACGACCTGACGAAGAAATTCGAGCGGGGATTCGCCGACTGGCATGGCGTCAAATATGGCCTCGGATGCTCTTCCGGCACGGCTGCCCTCCATTGCGCCATGTATGGCGTCGGAATCGGCGAAGGCGACGAATTGATCTGCCCGTCCGTCACCTATTGGGCCAGCTGCGTTCAGTCCATGAATCTCGGAGCGTCTGTCGTCTTTGCGGACATCGAGGCAGATTCCCTGTGTCTTGATCCGGACGATTTCGAGCGGAAAATCACCCCGCGGACAAAGGCCGTCGTCGT
>CAYWZD010000161.1:0-8412 GCA_964462755.1 uncultured Victivallales bacterium
TCGCGGCGATGGCCGGTCCGATCGCATTCGTGATCATTTCCGAAACGGTTCTCAGACAGGCGCAGAAGATACGGAAAAAACGGCTGCCGTAACGCATCTCTATGAATTGGCCCATGGAAAGACAGCGGGTTTCGCGCCAGCGATACATGCAGTATCCGGTCAAGGCCATGAATATACCGACGGGGATGACCACCATGTTCCAGAAGTTGACCGCATATCCGGTCTGGTAATTCTGCTCGCTGCCCGCGACCAGCGTAATGACGGACAGTCCCGCGGTCAGGTCCCCGACGGACAGCACATAGCGTCCGGCGATTCGGCCGGCGGCCAGAAAATCCACCACTCCGCGCGCATATCTGCGTGAATAAACGGACAGGCAAACCAGACCCAGGATTGGGATTCCCGCAATGCACCAGTCGATCCAGGTCATTTTGTTTTCCTTTCTGATTCTTCAGGCGTTTTCATACTGTCCGGCATTCTGTTGAGGCGCACGGTCCACTCATTTCATTTTTTCCAGCGTGATTGCTTCTCCGTAGGCGTCGGGGTCCTTTCCGTCTGCGATTCCTCCGAACCATTCCAGCCAGTGCCGTCCGGCCCGGTCGCGGTCATTGACCAGAACGCTCAGACGAAGCGGCAATCCGGACCGCCAGCAAATGTTGAGGGTTTCCCACGGCACGGCGATCCGGTAGCGCAGGACTCCGTTCGAGACAGAACTTTTTGAAATCAGTTTCGGGACCGGAGCCGCCAGCGGCATCTGGTTGAGGTTCATGCTGGCCCAGACCCAGGACCGGTTGTCCGGGGCGATTCCGAATTCGGCGTAGGCGGTCTCCTGAATGCCGTCGTTGTTGGGACGGATCATGTCCGCCCGCGGCACGCTGATCCCGATCTGGAGGGAATCTCCGTTCCACAGGGACCCGGCTTCCGTCGCGGGGATATATTCCCGGTCCCGGATATCGCAGGAGAGGTAAAGATACTTGTCATCACAGGCGAAACGAAGCAGGCCTGCCGGGCGGTCCGCCTCTCCCTTGATCGCATGACGGCTGTAGGTTCCGCTTTCGAGACGGTAGACGCCGCGCTCCGGCCATTTGTCGACAGGCAGGGAGATTGCATTTTTCTCATAGGGAATGGCGACCGGCACCGGATTGACCGGCAGGGCGATCCGGAAGGATTTCCCGTTGGCAAGCGTCAGTCGTGCGGCATAACGGGTTGGACGGGCGGAAACGGTCGCCCCCGGCAGCGGCAGAAGGTTCTCTGTCCCGGTCCGTGCCGTTCCGCTGCCGATCACGCGGTCTGCTTCGGCAAGAATTTCGACTTTCGCCTCGCATTGGGCCGGATCGTTGGCGCGCAGCCGGAACTTGATGGCCGGAACGCCATCTTTATCGCACGGTTTGAGTTCGGTGAATTCCAGCGGGGGCAGAATCTGGAGACGTTTCTGCCAGATATAACGGTTGACTCCGTTTTGAATCAGCATCAGGAAGAGATCGTTTTCACCGGGGACTGCGTCCGGAGAAATCCTGAGTTTCAGGGTCCACTCATTCCCCTTGCCGGAGAGTTCCCCTTTGCCCGTCTGGAACGGCTGGAGCCGCAATGCCGCATTTTGGGAAAGATTGTCCGGCAGATGAATTTTCACTTCAAGGGCGCCGCCGGGAACGGTAGCAAGCGTCTCGGGGGAGAAGAGCGCATTGAATTTCCCGGCGGCGAATTGTTCCAGCGCTCCGCCTAGGATGTAGACAGGAGCTTCGCCTAGTTCAAGATTCAGGATTCCGTCCCTGCATTTCACGGTGGAACGGCTTCCGCACATATCGACGATTTCCGCGGACGGCGCATGCAACGCCAGCTGCATCCGGACCGTTTCCGGAATCAGGGAATACGCGATCAGCATCGGTTTCCCCTTCTTTTCAAAGAGCCACACCCGCAGGGTTTTGCCGACATCGAGTTCCCGCAGGAGTTTTGCATCGTAGAGCATCCGCGAGGCGGTCGCCCATGCGGCGAAGGAGGGCTTCGGCTGGTAGACCTTGCTGCCTTTCTCCTGCTTTCTCAGCAATGCGAAGTCCAGTTCCCGTCTGGACGTGGCCTCGTTCCAGAGCCCGATATGCCAGACGCACGCCTTGAGGTTTTCGATTGTGAAATTGAGCACCATGACCCGGGCCAGATAGGCGGCCTGCTGATATTCGGTCACTTCGCCGCCGGGCTTGGCGGAATAGCCGATTTCGCTGATATACATCGGAACCGGTTTCCCGGCGATGGCGGAGAGTTCCCTGTTCAGTCGGTTGAGCGTGTCCACATACCCGGCAAGATCGGGATTCTGGGCTCCGGGGATGTAGGGGTGCAGCATCACGGCGTCGATCAGACGTCCGATTCCGTAGTTCCGGTAATAGCCGATATACTGGTTGTACTGATTGGCGTTCATCGGGTTGACGCAGATTCCCGCAATGGTCGCCTTCGGATCGATTTTACGGACAATTCCGCTTTCAAAGCGGATGATGTCCATGACATCCTCCATTGTTCCGTGAAAGTTCTCTCCAACCATCGGTTCATTCTGGGTTTCCCAGACCTGGACCAGTCCTTTTTTTGCAAGGATATCCTTTGAGAGGCGGTTCTCCAGATCGGCCCATTCGTCCGGCTTGACCGGCGTCATCTTTTTGAAGGGGTTGAGGATATTCATGCAGCGGATGATTTTGACCGGTTCCTTGTTGGCAAGGACTTCCGGAGTCGGTTTGACCGGCTGGAAATCTTTCTTCTGGAAAACGGTGAAGAAAAGCTGACGGTCCCATTTTGCTCCGCCGAGACGCCGCAATTCCCGGTTCAGGCCCCCCCAGACTCCGAAAGCCGGCTGGTCCGTGGTATAGTAATCCGGGGGCAGAGGGGTGGTGACGGCAAAAGTGGTCTCCTCCCGCCTGACCGCCTTGCCGTCTTCAATGACTTCGGCCGTGACCGCATAATAATCGGGAGAGGAAATATCGATGGTGATGTCGGGAGAGTCCGCCTTGGATTCCCTGGAAAAGAGTTCTTTTCCGAGCGCGTTGACCCCGCGGACTTTCAGGGTTCCATTGCCTGTTCCGCGGAAGACCTTCAGCGGGAACCCTTTTTCAAAGATACGAATGTCGCCGGGAAATTGAAATGCGATGCCTTCATTTTTTTTTTGATCTCCGGATACGGTTTCGATCCGGAGATTATCCAGGTGGATCGAACCCGGATTTGCGCCCGGCGTCGTGTGCCAGTAGAACATCAGGCTTTCAATCCGCGTTCCGCGCCAATCCTCGGGGAAGGGGCCTATTTCATATTCATACGTTTTGAATTTCTTTTCGAGCGGAACCGGTTCGACGAACTTCTTCTGTTCGCCTTTCGGCGAGAAGAAAGTCAACGGCTTTTTGCCGCGCAGGAGAACTTCAAGCATCAGGACCGGCCCCTTTTCCGGAGTGGTGGTTCGGGCGTCGAAGCGGACGGCATAAATCTGGCCCGGCTTCATAGGGACATCCTGCGCCACATCGATCCTCTTGTTGTCCGGCGTGATTTTCAGGCTCGTCCGGCCATGGCTGGCTGTGGAATTGTCCAGTATGACATTTTTGTTCTGATTGATCCAATAAAACGCAAGGCCCTGTTCAAAAGATCCGTTTTTGAGGAGCGTATTCGCCGGAATGGGTGCCGCGGTTTTCGGTTCAGGCGTGGTTTTTGCTTCTTCCTTCGGTATCGGCTTTGCCTTTGCATCCTTTAATTCGAGGCTGATGTTGTCGAGGTTGAGTTTGCCGGTCTCTTTTTCCCCGGTGACGTTGAAGTAAAACATCAGTTTTCTGACTTCATCTCCGCCGACTTTCGCGGGGAACGGACCGAGTTCCAGAGTGATGCGCCTGTATTCCGCGCCGGGTTCGATCCCTTGCTTGAGTTCGGGATCATTGAAAAATTGGAGGGGTTTCTTTCCCTGAAGCATCACCTGAAGCCGAAGCCGGGCATCCACGCCTTTGACATCGAACCCGATGCGGTAGACTTTGCCCGGTTCATAGGCAACGCCCTGCACGATACTGACAGTCTTGCCCGGAACCACCTTGACTCCAAGGCTCTGTCTGCCGTCGGTGGAGTCGCCCGGATCGATTCTTGCGGCGGACGGGTTGTTGATCCAATAGCCGCCGGTTCCCTGTTCGAACGAGGGATTGGTGAAGGCGGGGGCTCCATAAGCGGCGATGCCTGCAAGGACCGCCATTCCTGTCAGTATTTGTTTCCGCTTCATATTCAAGAAAGCCTTTCCGTTTGTCATGTGAAATACTGAGGTCGACCTTTTGCCTCACGTGTTCAAAGCGAGAAGGACGGCAGGGAAACGATCATGACCGTATCGTTGAGGAACCATTCCTCGAACTGCGGGTAGATTCGATGCATGTTTGTGACTGCGTTCGGACGGGCGCTGCCGTCAGCAAAACCCAGATTTGCCTGCATGCTGTGACGGAGGGAGACGATGCCTTCCGATCCATTGTTCCAGCTGAGAATGGCGCAGGGCTGTTTCAGCGCGATGGACGTGGCGTTTTTGGCGCGGATGCTGTCTCCGACCAGCCAGGTGATGGAAGGCGCCTGCGTGCGGGTCTTATAAATATTGGAATAGAATCCGCCGGGGGTGACGCGATCGTTACGGTCGACGTTGCGGTTCAGTCCGTAGGTGTAGAGGGCGTCGGAGTTGTTCTTCCACGGCCGTTTGACTTCCTGATTCGGGCAGAGATAAATATCGTTGGGGGGGAGATACTTATAGTCCGCCATCAGGTTGGACCAGTAGTAATTCGTCCTGAGCTGAGGAGCGGTCAGATAGCCTTTGTAGTCATCCGCATACATGAGGCACGCGGTCGTGACCTGCTTCAGGTTGCTGATGCACTTGGTGGCTCTCGCACGTTCGCGGGCCTTGTTGATTGCGGGCAGCAGCATCGAGGCCAGAATTGCGATGATCGCAATTACAATGAGGAGTTCAATCAAAGTAAACCACATTTTTTTCTGGAGATTTTTCGTCTTCATGGCAAAGACTCCTTTCGCTTAAGGCGTTTAACGATTTGATTCACGTATGATCACTTTTGTATCGATCACGACATCACGTCGTTCGTATTTTCCAGAAGCTGAAATGCGTTCCAGAAGCAGCTTGGCGGCGGCAATTCCGGTTTTGTACGAAAATTGATCCACCGTGGAAAGGCGCGGACGGACCCGGTCGCATAACGGCAGATTTCCGAATCCGGTCACCGCGACTTCCTCCGGCACCGCGATTCCGAGGTCCCGGGCCGCGTCGATCGCTTCCACCGCAATATAGTCGTTGAAGCAGACAAGCACTTCCGGACGGTCGGAGCGGGTCAGCAGGGCGCGTGCCACTTCATAGGCGTTCCGAATGGATTCCGTGGTGTCGGCGAGCAAGGTCGCATCGATCGGCAGCTTGTGCTCGAACATTGCGTCCAGAAAGCCGCTCCGGCGTTCCTCTCCGGAACTGACTCCAGGAAAACCGATTACGCCGAATCTCTTATAGCCGCGCCCGATCAGGAGCGAAACGAGTTCATACATCCCCTTGCGGTTGTCACAGCCGACGTAATCGAAGTCATGCCCCGGCCAGCGCTGGTCAATCACCACAATCGGACAATGAATGCTGCGCAGTTCGGCCAGTCGTTCGCTCGGGTCGGCCGCGGCCGGCGGAAACAGCAGTATGCCGTCCACACGACGGCGTGCAAAACGGCCTAGCAGTTCAATTTTGTCTTTGACCAGCTTGTCCCATTGAATGACGAAGGAATCGTAATTGTTTTCGTGGAGAACCTGCTGGATTCCTTCCATCACCTGTCCGGCGAACTGACAGCAGAAATCGTTGTATGCGATTCCGATGCTCCGGCTTTGCCCGGTCTGCATGCAGTGTACCATGGCGTTGGGCTGGTAACCGTATTTGCGCGCAACCTCCATCACCCGCAGCATCGTCGAGTGACGGATGGCCGGATTGCCTTTGAGCGCCTTGGACACGGTCGATTCGGACAGTCCGCAGATTCTTCCTATTTCTTTTAATGAAATCATTGTGATTTTTCTCTCTGTAAAATCATCATGATCTTTTGTCTCTCTGTTTATATTATAACGAAAATCAAGAAAATTTCAAGTGCTTGAAATAAAAAATTCATGTTTTTTTATTTTTGAGTCTGAAACAATGCGTTTTTAAGCAAAAAAAGGACTGGAAATAGGACCTGAATGGAGATGAGATTTTATTGCGGCGGAAAAATCATGGATATGGAAGCCTTCTGCCGTTGGAAATATAGACGAAGCAGGTGTATATTCTCTCCGATCGGAATTGGCCGGGACATGGGGACGTTCCGCAGAGGTCCGGCCGATTTTGCCGGTTCGCCACGGAAATTCGGCTATGTCCGGGATTATTTCGTCCCGGCCCATGCTCCCCTGATGGGACCGGATGCTTGTGTGATAGAGTTTTTTGTCGTTTTTTTTCAGGGAAAATAGTAACAAGAGACGGCTCCTGAAGGTTGAAAGCCGGAGCCGTCGGAACCAGGATGAATGGAAATGTCAAACCGTTTTCTTTTTATCGGAGCCCATCCGGATGATTCGGATCTTCTCATGGGCGGAACCGCGATCAAGCTGACCCGCGCCGGCCATCAGGTGAAATTTGTGTCCACCTGTAACGGTGACTGCGGACATTATTCAATGTCGCATGAGGACCTTGCAAAACGTCGCTATGGCGAGACACAGGCCTCCGCGAAAATCGCCGGGCTGGTCGAATATCAGGTGCTGGATCATTCCGATTGCAAACTTGAAAACACCTTGGCGAACCGGGAGGAGATCATCCGCATTATCCGCCGCTTCCGGCCCGATGTCGTAATTTCCCACCGGAATTGCGACTATCACGCGGATCACCGCAATACGGCCCAGCTGGTCATGGATGCCGCTTATCTGCTGAAAGTTCCGCTGTATTGCTCCGATACGCCGATCCCGGACAGAAATCCCGTCTTCGCCTATTCCTATGACCGCTTCCGGGACCCCCGTCCGGTCCGTGCCGATGCCGCCGTCGAGATCGATTCAGTTCTTGAAACCAAATACAGAATGCTGGACTGCCACGCTTCCCAGTTTTATGAGTGGCTCCCCTGGGATAAGGGTTTCAAGAACTTCCGGATTGACCTCAACGACTGGGAGGCGAAAAAGAAATGGCTGCACGAAAACTGGGGAAAACGGTTCCACGATGCCGCTGAGTTGGCACGGGGCACACTGATTGAAAAATACGGAGAGATGGGACGGACGGTTGTTCAGGCGGAAACCTTTGAGCTCTCGGAATACGGCGAACAGGTTTCCATTCCTGAATTCCGCAGTCTTTTCGGTGTTTGATCCGGTCTTTTGAAGCCGTGCTTCTTTCCGGCGGCTCCGGTCTGTCCTATCCTTTGCTTTCCAACAAAGTCCGGACAGCCCGAAAGAAGAATTCTTCGCTTTCCTTCGGTCTGCACTTCATTTTTGCCTCCTTCAATCTTATTTTTGATTGGGCCTTTTCCCGACATGCTGCAGAAAACTTTTTTACTCTACCCATGAGCTCATATCTATATCTTTCCAAAACCTGCGGGGAAGAACAATGACTTTTTTATTTTCCCGCTTCCTGCCCGGAAAAGGCTTCCGGACAGGAATTCCATTCAGCCAAATCTTTGGAATACGGAATTCAATCATTGATGTATACGGACCCCCTCCAGGCTCAATCCGGTAATGAAGAAAAGCCCCTTCCTCCTCCACTTCATATTTTGCATCCATTCCTTTCATGTCGCCTTCAATGAAGTAACTTGAATACGTCATATCGCTCATAAAGATCCATTTTCCAAGGGGCAGACATTCCGTCCATGAATCGTTGAAAATGGCAACCCAGTCCGGGCCGACTTTCAATGACATTATGCCGAAAAAGAAATCTTTTGAAACCGGAACTTTGTAAATGATCAGACACTCTTCCAATGGGGGGTTCAAGTCACGATGCGCCCGGACACGAAATACAGAATGTATTGTTTTCCGGGAATCGACCGTCACTTCGATTTTTCCGATTTTCACTCCCAGATCCTTGCGGTCAAAGAGGATGTCATATACCATCATGCAGGAATGAATGTGCACCACAACCAATCCCAAAATGATCAATAAAACACCCATGCACCCCAGCTGCAAGCGTTTTCTTATGACGTTGTTTCTTTCAATGTTATTCATTTTCTTCTCTTGCCCTGAAAAGTGAATCCCCGTATTGGATTGATTCCCATACGGGAGATTCAATAGGATACAATTTTACAAAATACGCTTCTCCCGTATGACCTCATATTGGACGGACTCTCCTTCCGGCGGCTCGTCCCAGCCGTCTTCCGGATGTTCACATAGTTGCGGAATGTTTCCCGGGATATAGTTTACCGAGAGCCATTCACTCCAGTATGCGTTTTTCTCAATCGTAAGACA
>CAYWZD010000162.1:0-8397 GCA_964462755.1 uncultured Victivallales bacterium
GAAACGCTTCCCTCCTTTTCTCTTGAATTCCAAGAACTCCACTGACGCAATACCACGCGTCTTTGTTTTCTTTCTTTTTTTTTCAAATCCCACTTGTTTTTTGAAAATTTTCTGTTATAATAAGTTATGTAAACGTTATTAAAAATTTTATTTTAAGCAATGCACAGGTGAAAGGAGAGTCCCAAAATGAGAAGCCAGACATGGAAAAAAGAGTCGGCGCGAGCCCGGACACGCAGAGGGTTTACGTTGATAGAGCTACTGGTCGTGATCACGATCATCGCCATTCTGGCGGGAATGCTTATGCCCGCCCTCAACAAGGCCAAACAGAAAGTGCAATGCACAGCCTGTCTCAGCCACTTGAAACAATTAGCTCTTGCGTGCAATCTTTATACCAATGTACAAGGATCAGGAGATTTCCGTGGCGCACGGAAACACCGCTTATATTCATCTTCAGGCGGACTATCGCGGTCCGGAAAGGATGATCTGCGGGATCGGCAACCGGATCAGGGGGATCACCCTGCTTTCCACCGGGGAGAATATTGGATTCGTCCAAAATTCCGATAAACTCATCCTGAACGGACTGCCATTCAAAAAAGAGGGTGAACCGCCGCGCATCCTGAAACTGGAACTGGACGGTGCTCCATTCGGCATTCACAATCCCATGTGGCCCGCGGACCAGTTCCGCGTCTGCTGATTGAGTGTGATCTCTGTCAAATACAGCAATAAGCGTAGATGTTGGACCATGGGCTTATCTCTTTCAACTGTTCCAGTGTGAGCGGCCATACACAGAGGAGTGAAAGAACATAAAGCCCGATCCAAAATATTTTCCATTTTCTTCTGATGCCGGACACCATGAGCCATGTCATGATTGCCGCATATACCCACACCGTCAGAATGACAAAAGGGCCAAGTGACAGCCACGGCCAAATCAGATTCGGAATCATGTGATATCGAATCATTTGAGGGAACAAAGCATCAACGCCAAAACGTTGTAATAATGTGACATGATGCGGCACGGCGGAAATGAAAATCAGAAAGCAATTCAGCAAATACAGAAATCCAATCGTGATGATGCGTCGACGATCCTTGCTTGTTGACAGAATCATGATCTTTTCCTGAAACTCATTGCTTTTCACTTTTCTCTTCCTCTTAAAAACTCCATTTTTGACCTGATTTCATGTTTTGAGGAGGCCGGCATGGAGAGACGGAAAGAACCGTCCGGGAGAAGTTCGTAGACGAGCGCTGAACCGTCCGTCGGATCGACGGGGAGCTGTTTCAGATATTGCGGGACAAGTTCCTGAAGCGTCTTCAGATACTCCCCCTTTTCACACCGATACAGTTTTAACGCCAATGCGATACTATAGAGGGATTTCCGGCAGGCGGCGACGATGATGGCTTTTCGATAAATCGCCTCATCTGTTTCCGGAATGAAACGTTTGTCCATCGGCCCCATGACCGTCTGTTTTGAAAGAGCCTCCGCCTCGTCTTTGAGGACGATGAACTGAAAGGTTTCCCGCGCGAAAAGAATGGAGTTGAACGGAAAGGAGAGAAAACGGCTGTAGAAGGATTCTTCCGGCATCAGCGCAAACGGTTTCATGCGGAAAACCCTTTCGACTTCCCTGGCGGCGAGCGGGGCTTCGTTCGGGACATGGATAGGATTCCGGAGAAGTTTGTCGAGTTCCCGGCGATAGTATTGCGCGTATTCCGGAGAATCCGGTCCGAGCTGGACCATCGTATTGAACCGCATTGACTGAACCGCAAAAAGAACGAGTGATTCGATTATGGATGTCCGATATTTTTCTATGGCGTCTTCCAGCGGGACAAGTTCATCCAACGCCGGCAGTATTTCTTCTTTCCGTCCGAGGAAAGCCAGAAGAATGGCCCGGTCGCAGGTCCATCTTGCGACGGCGCGCCATCCGATCAGCCGATCCATCGAACAATCCGTGAGGTCCCATTGGACGAGCGGCAGTTCTTGTGTGTAGCGCCGGATCTGTTCCGAGTTCAGGCGGAAGAATTCCTCGCCCTTCGGAGATTGGAAAATGTCGAGAGTCTTCTTTCTGATGGCGTCCGGGATCGGTTTGTTTCCTCCTGTGAACCAGATATAGGTGGATGAGAGCGGTAGGTGGAAGTCCGGATGGTCCGTGCTGAATTGAGCATTCCACTTCTTCTGTTTTTTATCTGCGTCGAGCATGGACTGCGGAACGCCGGGTCGTTTTTCCATCGGAAACAGCCGCGCCGATTCCGCGATGGCGGCATGTCCGTAGGCGAGGGCGATCACCGCGGACAGCAACCAGATGGCGGCACATCCGCCCGCGAAGAGTCCGAGATCTTTCAGCAGTTTCTTCCAGTCCGGAACGTTGTGCCGGAAATTGCGGACCGTCCAGAAAACAAGCAGGACAATCAAGATTGAAAATGCCGGAACCAATCCGATCAGAATACGGGTGTGCTGTGTCCCGATGATGAATGTCACGAAATCTTTTTCCTGGATGAAGAACATATAGAAGGATGCAAAACCGTAACAGACCCATATCCCCGTCAAAAACAGAATGGAGACGCTGAAGACTCCGGTGGTGAAGGCGTAATATGGATTGTTGACAAGAAGGCGGCAGTTGAAGAATACCGCATACATTACGACTGCCCACGAAATGATGACGCCGACCGTGAACAAAGGCATCCAGCCCGGATAGCCGGGGATTGACATCGCGGCGCAGCACCATTCCAGTTTCTGCGGAATGGCGTCGAGAAGGAATCTCTCGATCGGGATGCTTTTCAGGATGCTGGTGATGGCGAGGGGGAGGGCAAACAACAGCGATCCGGCAAGTCCGGTCAGGAAACGTTTCAGGCTCCGCTCTTTCGCAAGCCGGATTCCCGTGACTGCGGCAAGAAGTCCCGTCATGGCGAACATCAGCCACGGATAGTTGTATAACGGGGTAAGGATGAGCCACGCCAGCAACAGGACTCCCGGATAGAAAAAGCGTTTGTCCGATATGATCTTCATTATGACTCCTGTTAATTTTTTTTGAAAACAACGGTAATCAGCCTGAATGGTTATCTGATGAATTCCAATCGGGATTTGACCAAGAGATGTTTGTAGGACGGCATGTCGAGATGGAAAGAACCATCCGGGAGAAGTTCGTAGACGAGCGGCGCGGCGTCTGCGGGATCGACGGGGAGCTGTTTCAGATACTGGGGAACAAGTTCCTGGAGTGTCTTCGGATAACGCCCCTTTTCACAGCGATACCATTTCAACGCCAGTGCGGCCGTCATGAGTGATTTCGTGTATGCCGCGCGGAGAGATGTTATCCGGGCTTGTTCGACAGCCGTTGTCCGGGACAAATCGGTCACCACTTTGCCGATGACCGGCTGGTTTGCAAGCTGTTCGATTTCTTCCTTGTGCTTCATGAGCGCGAACGCATCACGCCCGAACAGAATTGCCGAAAACGGAAAGGAAAGAAGACGAGTGTACAAAGAATCGACGGATTCCGGATTATATGGACGCAAACGGAATACCCTTTCGATTTCACGTGAATACAGAAGGGCTTCGTTCGGAATGCGGATACGGGAGTTGAGAAGCGTGTCCAATTCCTTCCGGTAAAACGAAGCATATTCCGGCAATACCGGGCCGAACTGAATGACCATCATGGAACGCATGAACCAGATTGCCCGGAGTATAATAGATTCATACAGCGATTGCTGATATTTTTCAATGGCGTTTTCGAATCCGACAAGTTCCTCCAGTGACGGCAGAACTTCCTTTTCGCGTCCGAGATAGGCCAGGAGCTCGGCCCGAGAGCAGGTGCGTCTTGCGGAGGAACGCCATCCGTTCAATGCGGAAATGGAACCGGAAAAACTCCAGTCATACAACGGGAGTTCTTCTTTGTAACGGACGATCTGGTCCGAATTCCGGCGAAAGTAATCCGCCCCTTGCGGGGATTGGAAGATGTCGATAGTCGTTTTTCTCATTTTATCCGTGGTGCGGTTGGTCCTTCCGGCAAACCAGGAATAGGGGGATTCCATCGGAAGCTGAAAATCCGGATTGTCCTCATTGAACTTTCTGAACCATTGGTTCTGTTTTTCATCCGCATCGAGCATGGCTTGCGGAACACCGGGACGTTTTACCGTCGGGAACAGCCGCGCCGATTCCGCGATGGCGGCATGTCCATAGGCGAGGGCGATTACCGCGGCTGACAGCCAGACAAGCGCACAGGAGCCCGCGGTGAGTCCGATGTCCTTCAGCAGTTTTCTCCAGTTCGGCTCTTTGCGGCGGAGATTCAGAAATGTCCAGAAAAACAACAGAAAAAACAGAATGACGATCATTGCGAAAAGAGCGGGAATCATATGTTTTTCCATGAAAAAGATACTCGTATATCTTTTCGGTGTGAGGAAGACGTGAAAAGCCAGCAGTCCGTAAAAGCCCCATGCGAAGGTGATGCTTGCAATCCCGAGCGCGACAACCGCGGCGGAAAATGAGAGATACGGGTTGCCGACGAGAATACGACTGTTGAAGAATGTGATGAAAAGGACAAGGGTTGCCAGAATTACGAGGCAGAGCAGAGCCCATGTGGTCCAGTCGGGGATCGCCTCGGCGGAAAGAAATTCTCTTCGCCATTGGAAATCGTTCGGAAGGAACTCTTTCAACAGCATTTTGATCGGACGGTTCTCCTCCGCATTAGCAACAACTGCGGGAAGGGAGATGAGGATTGTTCCTCCGAGTCCGAGCAGGAAATGTTTTGCGCTCCGTTCTGAAGCAAGCCAGATTCCTGCCAGTGCGGCAAGGAGACCCGTCATGGCGAACATCAGCCACGGATAGTTGTATAACGGGGTAAGGATGATCCAAGCCAGTAACAGAATCCCCGGATAGAAAAGCCGTTTGTCGGATAAGAAGTTCATGGTCTCCTCCTGATTCATGATTGAATTGATTTTTGAATATTTTTTTCTGTGTTTGATTTTTGGCTATTTCCTGAATGCTATAATGTTGGCAATGCGAAACCCAGAACCAGAAGAGCCAGAACGGCACTGACGATCCGAGGCCAGAGTTTGTCCGACGGATAATTTAAAATAAATTCGACAGCGAGCAGAGTCAACGCACCCCATGAACACGCAGAATATGTCTGATTCAACCGGGCATCGCTCGGACGGAGCCAATGCCAGCTGACATAACTCCAGTTCATGAAGACGAAAACTGCAAACCAGACGCCTGCGAGATAAATGATATTGGCGTTTTTGCCTTTGATATTCATGAGGAGTATCTTGTTCATTCAGGCGCCTCCCTGACGTCATTGTCATTCAAGAATCGGAGGTTCATTTCACCACCGGCTTCCGTTCCGACGTCGGCATTACTTGAATCAGCAAGTCCAGATGGAATGAATCCGACTCAAGACGGTACAAGTGACCGGTTTCGAGAAAAACATTCTGGTTGAATTTTCCGATGGGTTGAGGCAATGCGTCCGGACGGATGGGCGTCCCGTCCGGGATACGGCCATAATCGGTGAAGACGGTCGGGGCCCAATGAAATTCCCCGAATATCTTTTCAGAATTCGGATCAGGACGCAGTTCAATTCGATACCAGCAAAGATACGAACCAACTTGATAGGTCGCCAGGTTCAGTTCGCTTTGTTTTCCTCCATCAACCAGAATTTTCGACTTTTTCCATTCCGGTTTTTTATCGTTCAGGTTCAGCACCTGAAAGACGGCATCCTTCGCTTTTGCCAGCGTGACCGTGCCGAAATCAATTGCTTTTTCTCCGCCTTTAAAATATTTGGTCCGCCGGACACAGCCGTCCGCAGAGAATTCGAGTTCATACGGCATCCGGGAAAGATCGCCGAGGACCGTTTTCCTGCCGGGGGCGACTCTGAACTGTTCCATCACGACACGAGCCGGCGCGGCGCATTCATGGCCGTCATCGGGTGAACAGGACGGCAGACTGCCATTCCGGAGGGTGACGAGGGCATCTTTGATTCCCTGCGGCAGTTCGACGATGAACGATATTTGCGAAAGGTGTTCCGGAGACGCCTTCCGAAGCATGAGATTGCCTGCATCAAAAGAACGTATCCCGCGGAAGCGTTCCGGATCGAGATAAATGTCCAGCGGCTCAAAGCCGTGCTGGACAAAGCGCAGCGTTTTTCCAATGCAGACGGATTGTGCAAAAAAGCCGTCCTCCGTGACGAACGAAGTTTTTGCCGCCACCCGCTTGACATCTTTCAATCCCTCGACATTGAGTTTTCCTGTCACCAGAATTCCTCCCCCTCTCCAATAGGGTTCCGCCATTCTCTGTTTCCTCTCGGCGACCCGTCCGGCAAAGCCATTGACTTTGGAATAATCCACCTTGGGTCCCGGCTTGATCGGCGGCGCTTTGATGATCGGGAGGTATCTTGAGATTTCATCCGGTGGAAGCTTGAGCTCAGTTTCTTCCGGAAACAGTTGTAACGTAGACCTCTTCTCCGGATAGAGTTTATGAAGGGCGTCCCATAAATTCCGGGGATCGCGTTTTTCATTCTTTCGCCATTCCCGGAGAACTTTGAGGAGTTCGGCGGACTCGGTTGGATCATTCGAAGATCGGGAAATACCAATCCTTAGTTTTGCGAGGCCCCACAC
Source organism: uncultured Victivallales bacterium (assembly GCA_964462755.1). Classification (GTDB taxonomy): domain Bacteria; phylum Verrucomicrobiota; class Lentisphaeria; order Victivallales; family UBA1829; genus SIG94. The sequence goes on from CAYWZD010000162.1 coordinate 6,595, forward strand.
GTTGTCGTTTTTTCTGTATCCGGTTTTGACCGAATACAGGAATGACGACACGATCAGGACAAATAATGCAGGAAAAAGGATCGTATAGAGAATCCGTGTCAATCTGCTGTTTTTTGAACTCCAGATTACATAAAAATAAAACCCGATTCCGCAAAAGAGTCCCAGCGTGGAGGCAATGAATGTCAGGTAAATGAAAAACGAGAGTGGAAACAGGCTGAAGATTGTTTCATCCATCATTTTACCTCCGTCTGTTTTACAACATCCGCGGAAAGTGTTCGGAAACGTTTGAGTGCATTCTTCGAGTAATCCGGATGGTTCGGATCTTTTTCAAGACGCTTGGCAAGTTCGCCGGTCTTTCCACGTTCCAGAATGAGGATGAGGTTGTCCGCGAGGGCGTCCAGATCGGCTTTGTTTTCCTTCAGGGACAATGCGGCGGAACGCAGAACCAGAACGCTTCCTGCAACTGAAAGAAGAACGAGCAGGGCAAGGACAATTCTGGTGAGGCGTCCATCGGGAATTTTATTGACGGCCAGCCAGATGAGTCCCAACGGAATCAAAAGCCAAATGTCTCCCCAGAATGCCGCGATGAGTCCCAGCGGAAGGAGGAGAACAGCCAACGCCATCCATATTATGCCGCCAGTGCGTTTCTCTGAGCGGTATTGCTTCAATCCCAGTCGAAAAAGCAGAAATTCCAGTAATAAAACCATTCACGCCCCCCACTGTGTCGATCTTTCATTCTGTCCGGATTTTCTGAATTATTATACATCCGTTATTCCGAATATGCAAGGAAGATTTCTTCCAGGGAGAGCGAATGAAATTCAATGTCCGTGATCCCGTTTTCCACCAGAGTTTTTTCCGCCGCTTCCCGCGGACCGCCGCACACGAGCTCAAGGGTATCCAGTTTCGGCGTCCGCTTGACCTCGCCCGGAAGCGGACGCAGTTCCTTTTCCGGTTTCCGGATGACGACACGGAAGGTGCCGGCTTTCAGGGAATCGAGGTCCCCTTCGAGGACCATTTGTCCATCCCGGACGATTCCGGCATGGTCGCAAAGCCCTTCCAGTTCGCTGATGATGTGCGATGAAAGGAGGACCGTATGTTCGAACTCCGGAAGGGTTTCCAGAATCATGTCCATGAATTCATGACGCGCGGCAGTATCGAGTCCGAGCGTTGGGTCGTCCAGAATGAGAAGTTTCGGTTTCCGGCAGAGCGCCCCGACCAGCGCCGCCTTCGAATACATCCCGCGCGAAAAGGACCCGAGTTTGCCGTCCGCCGGAAGTTTGAAGCGCCGGAGAATGGAGGAACAGAGTTCATCGTTCCAGTCCGGATAGAATTCCTTCAGGAAGGCGCAGTATTCCGACAGTGTGAGCTCGTTGAAAAGACGCTGGTTCTCCGCCACATAACCGGTTTCGCGCCGGAGCGTGACGGCGTCCCGGACCGGATTGCGTCCCATGACACGGATTTCGCCCGCATTCGGTTCGAGCTGTCCGACCATCATTTTCACGCTCGTGGACTTGCCGACGCCATTACAGCCGAGAAGCGCGTAGACGCTTCCCGCCGGGACGTTCATGTTCAGGGACCGTAGCACCTTTTTGCGTCCGAACTTCTTTTCGACGTTCTGAAAACTGATTGCCGTATCGCTCATTTCAAGACTCCTTTTTCCGGAAGCTGCTCTTCCGGTTCGTCGAGTTCAATTCGACTGATGGAATTATAAAACAATTTTCTCTCTACCAAATACAGGAATGGGTGCCGTCGTGTCCCTTTGTAGTCACGGCTGAAGACGCTTCCGCGCGGATATTCTTTTTT
>CAYWZD010000163.1:0-8347 GCA_964462755.1 uncultured Victivallales bacterium
GTTCCAACGTGAAGGTTCTCTTCGACGTCTACCACATGGCGATCATGCGCGGCAATCTCACGGAATTCCTGCGGAACAACATCTCCTGGATCGGACACTTCCACACGGCGGCGGTGCCGGGGCGTCATGAGCCGCTGAACGGTGAAACGAACTACCCGTTCCTTCTGGCGGAGATTGAAAAACTCGGTTATGCCGGATATATTGGATTGGAATATGTTCCGTTGCTGGAAAGCCGCGAATCCCTGCTTCAGACGAAAAAATATTTCGGAGTTTGACTGTCTCGGAAAAACGGAAAGGATGTCCCGCATGAAAAAAATCTTTGGCGGCGGAAAGATCGAATTCAACGAAAACGGATGTCTGACAAGGCTGGGAGACTACCTTGATTTTTCGTCCCGTCTGCCTTTTTCGACGCTTGTGTACGGCATCGGAACTTTCAGCCTCGTTTCCAGCCGCAGGAAAGGGGATGTCTTTTTCTTTACGTACGCGGTTCCGGGAAATGTCCTGAAAATCGAGACACGCTGGGAATACGATGCGAAAACGGCTGTAATCTCCCGCCGGGACACCCTTGTCAATTCCGGGAAAAAAGCGCTGACGCTGCGCCGTCATCAGGCCTCTTTCGGTTTTTCTCCCGGAGAATACGAACTGTATTCACAGAAAAGCATCTGGTGCGCGGAAAGCCAGGGAGGCTGGCGCGGACTGGATTCCGGCGCGGTCGAGCTGTTTTCAAGAGAAGGACGGTGGTGCGAAGGGGCAACCCCGTTCGGAATTCTCCGGGATTCCTATTCCACCCACGGACTGGCATTCCATATTTTTCCGGAAGGAGACTGGAAGCTTCGTTTTTCCACGCACGCCGCGAACGGACAGCTTTTATCCCTGACCGTGGAAGCCGGACTTTCGGAGGATGCGCTTGCGCTCGAACTTGCTCCCGGAGAAGAGTGGTGCGCCCCGGAAATTCTGATTCAGATTCTGCCGTCCCGGGACGAGACCTCCGGAACCTTTCTTTTTCACGATTACCTTGTTCGCCGGTTTCCTCTCCGGAAGAAGGAGCTGCCGGTCGTTTACAATACCTGGCTCGATCTCATGAGTCATCTTGACCTTTCCCGGGCAAGACGTCAGCTGAAGGCAGCGAAGCAGGCGGGATGCGAGGTGTTTGTCGTCGATTACGGCTGGTATGACGACAAGCATACCTTCACCCGAGTGGACGATTGGGAAGAACGGACGGATTCGGCGTTCTGCGGCCGGATGCGGGAATTCGCCGACGAAGTGCGTCTTTCCGGGCTCGGCTTCGGACTCTGGATCGAGATGGAATTCTTTTGGGACAAATCGAAGATCGTGAAAAAACATCCGGAATGGTTCCTGCCTTCCGCACATCCTGATATTTCCTGTCCGAAGGCATGGCTGCCCGAAGTCAAGGAATATCTTTTCCGGAGCGCCGCGGAAGTGATCGAACGTTACGGCGTGGTGTATGTCAAGAACGACATGAACCATTCGCAGGGATTCCAACCGGAACACCTGAACCGGTATCAGACCGCCATCCATGAGATTTTCATACGTCTTGGAAAAGCCTTCCCGAAAGCCGTTTTCGAGAATTGTTCCAGCGGCTCTTTGCGTGCCGTCACCAACATGCTGGGGGTGTTTGACCTCCATTTCATCAGCGACAATGCCGATCCGCTCGAAACGCTCCGCATCGCACAGGGAACGATGCTCCGTTTTCTTCCCGGCCGTCTGCTGCATTGGTTTGTCGGCACGGCGGTCCATCCGGAGAAGAGTTCCCGGACTTCCTTTGCTCCCGGAGTGCTGATTCAGCCTCAATCTGCGACGTGGCGCCGTTTCGCCGCATCGGACCTCGATTTCGCAATGATTTCGAACTTGACGGGATGCTTCGGAATTTCCTGCGATCTGGCCTCTTTTTCCGCGAAGGAGCTTGCGCGGATGGCCCGGTATTCGGCTTTTTACAAGCGGTACAGGAAAATTCTGGCGGATGCGGGCGGATTTTTCCTGACGCCTCCGGAATCCTTTTCCAAAAAGCGCGGATGGCTTGCCCTCCAGCTGAGCGGACGGGAAAAAGACATTCATTTCATCTTTGTGTTTCATTGTCTTTGCGATGGGGACAATTTCCGGATATTCCATCCGCGGGGACTGGATAAAAACGCGGTTTATTCTCTGAAGGAAGCATTTCCGGAAAACAAAACCATGTTGAATACGATCACCGGTGCGGAACTGTCGGAAAACGGTTTTGCGGCCGGATATCCATACAGTCAGCACGATGGTTTTCGAGGGAGACTTTTTGTCTGTGAAAAAAAGATATGAACGGTTGGAATTTCTTGCCATCAGCCCGGTAAATATCCATTGAAACGGCAAAAAAGTCCATATTTTTCCAGCAGGACGGGATTTATGTTTTTTCCATAACCGGAAAAACATGCAAAACGAAAACCGTTCAAAAAAGGAGCCTTCCATGAAGAAGGATGGGTTTGAAAACAAGGCGATCGACATTATTATCCCCGTGGGGCTGGACGAGGAACCGGATCTCCGGAAGTCCATCGAAAGCGTCATTGAACTCCACCGGAAAGCGGGATTCCGCAAGTTTGCGCTGTTTGGGGGTTCCAAGGGATGGCGCAACGTCGGGTATCCGCCGCGGGAGTGCTTCGAGGAGATGGTCAGGCGGATTCTTGAATTCAAGAAAGGACTCCGGGATTACGACATCATGGTTGGCTGGTGGAATACGCTGACCCTGAAGTCCGGCAAATACGGAGAACACCGCATCGTGCGGATCGACGGGACAGAATCGGGCTTCTCGAACTGTCCTCTGGCTCCGGCGTTTCAGAAGCGGTTTTCGGAAGATGTGGCATTTGTAGCTGAAAAAGCCGCGCCTTACATGATCGTTTTCGAGGATGACTACGGGATCAACTGCCACCGGGGATATGGTTGTTTCTGCGACCTGCATCTGAAGGAATTCGCGCGGCGGATCGGCCGGTATTATTCTCGTGAGGAACTCAGGGAAATATTCATGTCCAATACGAATGAAGCGTTTGCCCTGAGGCTGAAATGGGGAGAATTGAGCCGCGATTCCCTCGTGGAGCTGGCCTCATGCGTCCGGAAGACCGTGGACCGTGTGACGCCGTGGATGCCGCTGGGTTCCATGCAGCCCGGCTGTGCCGACGCCGACGGTGACAGCACCCGTGCCGTGGCGGAAGCGCTTGCAGGAAAAAACCACAGGCCGTTTGTCCGTCTTTACGGCACCTCGTATTCGAATGACGATATTTCATGCGTTCCGCAGAATATTTTTCATGCGCTGTACGGCAAGCAGCATCTGCCGGAAAAATTCATCATCTGTCATGAATCGGATACCTACCCCCACAACCGTTTTTTCATGTCCGCCGGGAAAATGAAAGCCCTGATGGCCTCTGCCTATTCGTATGCTTTCGACGGTTCCACTTTTCAGGTCAGACAGCATCTGGACGACCCGAACGAAGACACCGGTTACTACAGGATGTTTGCGCGGGAATGCAAACGCCTGAACGCCATCCGGGACGCCGCGAAAAAATGCACTCTCTCCGGCTGCGGTCTGCTTTCCAGTCCGATGGGCTTTTCCAGAAATGAGGACTGGGGAAACGGGTGGGTGCGGGCCTTCGCCCATTTCGGAATTCCATATACGACACTGGAATCCCGCGTCAACGTCCTTTCGGGAAAGTTGCCGAATGCTCTCGACGATGAAACCATCCGGAGGCTGTTGAAGAAAGGGCTGCTTCTGGACGGTGAGGCCGCGAAACTGCTTTGCGACCGCGGTTTTTCTAAAGACATCGGAGCAAGAGTGCCGGAGGTTCCCGAAAAAACATATTCAAAAATCGCGGGCGACATCTGCGGAAGGGAAAGAATTCTCGAAGGTTTCGTTCAGGGGAATACCGGACGTCTGATGGACGGCTGTTTCACCTATTCTCCGTATGGGAACGGAAGTTTTCATCCGTTAAAACCGGTGAGTTCCGGAACGGAAGTGGTCACGGAACTTTTGGACTTCAAGGACCGTCCTTTCGGCGTGGGGATGACCCGCTTTGAAAATTCATCGGGCGGACGGGTCGTCATCCTGGGGCAGGGAGTGAGCAACAACCTGTCGTCGTCCCTCTTCAATTACCGGAGACAGCGCCTGATTCAGGAGCTGGTCGTCTGGCTGGGCGGGGAAGACATTGTTTATGTGAAGGAACAGGCCCGCGTCTTCTGTATTCTGAACCGTCCGTCGGAAAAGTTCGACAGTGGATTTTTCGGAGTCGTCACCCTGATCAATCTTTCTCCAGATCCGCTCGAATCCGTTGAATTGCGTGTTCCCGCGGCTTGGTGTGCCAAATGTAAAGTCGAAGTTCTCGCTGTCGGCGGAAAATGGAAAAAGGCTTCATACGGAATGGGAGAAGAAAGCGTGAAAATTCTTCATCCGATGACGGCCTGTGAACCTTTGTATTTGTGTTTCCGGAAAAAATGACGGAATCGGTCCGCCTGTGAATTGGTTCCAGAATGGAGGAAATGGAATGAGAATAACAGCATCTTCCGCTTCGGGAGAAAACTTCCCGGAGGGACTCCTGCGTCTTGAATTCAGGAACGACTGGGCGCTGGCCCTGCCGGGCGGCAGGATCGGCGTGGTCGTGATCCACGGACACGGGAGTCACGGCGACCAGATTTTCATGCGGGCGGACATCAAACCTCGGGTTCCCTTTATGATTTCAAAAGGATTGGGAATTCTCGCCCCGAATCTGCGGGATAATGCCTGGATGTCTCCCGAGGCCGCAGACGACCTGACGGAACTGATCGGGTATGCGAAGAAACAATACGGCTGGGAGAAGATCATTCTCTGTTCCGGCTCCATGGGCGGCACGAGCAACCTGATTTACGCGGGACTTCATCCGGAACGTGTCGATGGCGTTGTTGCACTCGGCGCGGCCTCCGATCTGAAACGGTATGTGAAATGGTGCGACAGCCGCACGGAGCGTCCCATTTGCGCGGAGATCGCCGCCGCGATCCGCACCGCCTATCATGACGATGAAGCGCTTATGGACCGCCACAGCGTATGCCGGAATGCGTCGAATTTGACCATGCCCGTTTTTCTGTATCACGGGAGTGCGGACGCGACCATTCCTGTTTCCGAATCGCGTATCCTGACCGGACTTCTGGCGGGGAAACAGAATTTTCACTATGGTGAAATTTACAATGGGAATCACGATTCCCCGCTTCCGCTCTTTGAACAAGCTCTTTCTCATGTCATAACGTATATTCAGGAGGAATGCCATTCATGAAAATCAATGTGTTGTTTGAGAACCCGGAGTCCGAAGGAAAAATTCTCGTCAAGTACGGGACTTTGATATCCGCGGAATCATTCGGTCCGGCCTCGAAAATCGGGATCGAACTGGACGATGTGAATCTGGAGCCGGGCGCTTTTCCGACGATCGTGACGGTGCTGGAAAAAACGCATCCCTTTTCGTTTTTCGTGCGGGATGTTTCGAACGCGTATCCCGTTTTCATTCCGGAGTTCGGGACCGCGGTCCTGCCGGAAGACGACTCCCGGACCTATGCGCGGGTGGCGGCGGATATCGCTTCAAAGGGGCTTGTTTCGGACTTCGGACGCATGAACAATGAACCGGAAGAAACCTATGAAAACGCCTGCCGGTTCAACCGCGACCAGTCGTGTCCGGTTTGGCTGGGACTTGGCTATGATGTCAGGATGTTCCGTGTTTCCCCGCAGGAATGTTCCCAGGCCGGCGGACAGGATTTTCAGTATTGGGGGAAGATATATTTCTATAACCATTCGTTTCCGGCACTGGAGCCCGCGACTGTGCCGAAAACGCGTTACGGCATCGTCTTCGAGATTGGCCCCGGAGCACACTGTCGTCCGCACATTACGAAGCGCCTGGACAACGGCGTTCTTCCGATTCTCCATTCAGTGCAGGATGAGCAGGATATCCAATATCATGTCACGATGTTCGCTACGCTGGAAAACGGTCCGCTCAAGGCGGACACTGTAAAGGGCACCGATGCCTGGGCGGCTCTCTCCCAGACAGGCTATTCTTCTATATCCGATGAGGAGAAAAAACAGGTCGCGGCCACCCTGAAGGAGCAGACGGAAGACAATGAGAACCAGTTGCTTTGCGTGGTGCGCGTGGAAGCGGTCAACGTTTCCCGGACACCGGCATACGCATGGTTCCGGGCCGCGCACGAGAATGCCAAGGGCGAACTGCGGGACGGTCTGATGAACTCGTTCTTTCACAAGGGGAAAGTCTGTTCGGTGAACCGTCTGAATGGAAAACCGCTCAAGGAGCCGGAAACGGCTCTTCTGATTCCGCCCGGAGAAAAAGCGGTTTTCGAGATGTTGGTGCCGCATTCGCCGTTCACGGTTGAACGGGCGCAAAAGTTGATGGAAATGAATGTTGAAGAGCACCTGGAGGCCTGCCGGAAATACTGGTTGTCGAAACTGAATGCAGCCGCCTCCATCCGTATTCCGGAAACGGCGATCGACGAACGCCTGAAGGCTGGGATACTCCATCTGGAGATCAACACGTTGGGAAGAGCGGAAGCCGGTCCGCTGCTTCCGTGCGTAGGCTGGTACAGCCCCATTGGAACCGAAAGTTCGCCGATGATTCAATATTACGACTCGGTCGGACTCCACGACATTGCCCGCCGCTGCTGCGATTTCTTTCTGGAACGCCAGCAGGAGAACGGTTTCATTCAGAATTTTTCCAATTATCAGAGCGAAACCGGCCCAGCGCTCTGGAGTTGCGGTGAACATTTTCTGTATACGCGCGACCTCGCGTGGCTGAAAAGAGTCACGCCGAAACTTGTCAAGGCGTGCGATTATCTCCTCGACTGGCGGGAGAAGAATAAGACGGAGGAATTCCGGGAAAACGGCTGTTACGGACTGATCTCTGGCAAGGTGGCGGACCCGGAAGATTATTATCATTCGTTCTTCCTGAACGCGGGAACCTATATCGGACTTAAACGGATGGCCGAAGTGCTGGTCCATACCGCCCCGGAATACGCGGAGGCGCTGGCGAAAGAAATGAAGCTGTATGCCGCGGATCTCCGCACTGCGGTCGACTATGCACAGGCAAGGTCGCCGGTCAAACCGCTCGGGGACGGTTCCTGGACGCCGACTCTTCCGCCCTGGGTTGAATACTCCGGCGACGTTTCGCTGTATGCCGACGGCGGCGACTGGTTCACGCACGGTTCTTTCGCTTCCCGGAGCGCCCTCTGCGGAGCCTTGTATCTGACGATCTCCGAGCTGTTCGACTGTTCCGAGGAGCCGGTTTCCCTTATGCTCAAGGCGAACCAGCATCCGGTTACGCGGGAGAACGCGGCGATCAGCCAGCCGTATTATTCGCGTCACGACTACGCCCATCTCATGCGGGGCGAGGTCAAGCTGTTTCTGAAGGCCTACTACAACCAGATGACTGCGCTTCAGGACCGGCAAAGTTATACCTTCTGGGAACATTATTTCTATGCATCCGAGCACAAGACGCACGAGGAAGCCTGGTTCCTGATGCAGACCCGCTGGATGCTTTACGTGGAGAACGGCGAACGTCTTGATTTGTTCAAGGCGGCTCCGCGGAAGTGGTTCGAGCCCGGGAAAAACATTTCGCTCGAAAATGTGAAGTCGCATTTCGGCGCGCTCACCGTGAAAACTTCCGCTTCGGAGAACCGCATCGTCTGCGATTTCAAACTGGAAGGAAAGGCCCGTACGGTCGGCGTCCGTCTGCCTCATCCGGAGGGACGGCATGCCTGTTCGTGTTCCGGAGGCGTTTACGATCCTGTAAAGGAAACCGTGACGGCTTCCGGAAACAGCGGTTCCGTCACACTCGAATTTTAACCCGGAGATGAGTATGAACTATTTTGCAACTCCCGTCAAGATCGGAAGTGGCGCGTATGAGAAACCCGAGTTTCCCACGCCCGAAAGTCTGCTGAAGCATCTGGATTACCTTGGCATTGACCGTTCGCTCGTTTTTTCGGTTGAGGCGCAGGACTATTCGCCGTATGCCGGAAACAGGAATCTTCTTTCCATGCTCGAACCGTTCCGGGACCGGCTGATTCCCGCGTTTGTTATTTCTCCCGCCGATTTCTTTGAATTCGGCACGATGGATTGGCTCAAGGAGCAGGCGAAGGCGGGCAACCATGCGTATTGTCTCCGCCCGGCGGTGTCGCGTTTCCCTGTCCGGCAGATCGAACGGGTGCTGGCGGAACTGGCTCCGTATCATCCGGTGTTCTTTCTGGATACAGGATACGGTTCCGGCGAGTCCGATTTCCGCGATGTCGAAGTTCTGGCGACGAAGTATCCGACCTCGCATTTCATCATCTGCAAACAGATGTGGGGCGG
>CAYWZD010000164.1:0-8344 GCA_964462755.1 uncultured Victivallales bacterium
CCTGCGTCACGCGGAAAGTTCCGCCCAGATTCACGTCGAGAATCCATTGCCAGTCCTTTTCCGGCATGTCGGCGAATTTATTCCTCTGTCCGTTCGCATGCATCCAAACGCCCGCGTTGTTGATCAGAATATCGACTTTGGAGAAGTCCGAAAGAATTTTCTCCGCCGTATTCTTTACACTTTCCGGACAAGTGACATCCATCCCGTATGCACGGGCAACACCACCCGCTTTTCTGAGCTCGGCAGCGACCTTTTCACAGTTTTCTTCCGAAAGATCGGCCACCGCCACCGCCACGCCAAGTCCGCAGAGCCGGCGGCAGACCGCCCTTCCGATTCCTCCCGCTCCGCCGGTCACAACAGCAACCCGGTTCTCGAATTTCATTCTCATTCCTCCGTCTTCACTCCACTGGATCATTTCCGACGCGATCTTCTTTGTTCCGTCTTACTATACCCTGAAAAACGACGGCAGAAAACCGTTTCCGGAGAAATGCGCGAAAAAAACAGCGCAAAAACCGCTCATTTTCCAGGAAAATCCGAAATCCAATGCAAATGAAGCATGAAGGAAGTAAAATGAACTCCTTACTTCAACCGGAAGACATCCAAAGAAGCCTGAATTGCTCACGACGCAGATACAATTCCAAGGGTCCTGTGAAGGAACCGTATCACGGAATTTGTTATCCGGATCAGGGAGTCTGCGGCAAAAAACGATACGGCGACTGCTTGTCGAGTTCGGCAATTTCCGCATCCGTGAGAGGCGCGTCGAACACTTTCAGGACCGCAATTTCCCCGGAGAGAAACCACACGCCGCCCCAGCCCTTTCCGACGGTGAGCTTACCGTCGGTAGTTCTGTAGTCGAGTGCGGGGAAAACCGTTTCCGGACTTTTCTTCCCGTTCAGATACAGCCGAACGGAGTAATCGCCGTTTTTCATGCTCACGACAACCGCCGCACGACACCATTCATCCAGGGGCATCGGCCCGTAATAGACCGGCGCATTGAATTTTTTTCCGTTCGGCATGTTGAAGTATAAATTTTTCTGATAATATCCGAGAAGAAACTCATTTTCCTTGAAGAAGAGCATTCCGAAGGCTTTCTCCCGGCGGAATTTCACCACGGCATAAAGAGTACCTCCGTTGACAAGCGAAAACTTCTCTCCGCCCGGGATCGTCAGAAAAATATCCTTCCCATCCAGCCGCAGGGCCGTCGGCATTCCATCGGCCATCCGCGTCTCACCATGAATGACCGGCGCGGGAAACTTTCCGCCGCGCACGACCGCGTATCCGGAATAATCGTAGTCCATCAGAGGCTCGCGAGAACTTGAACACAGTGCGGCGCCCAGCAGGAAAACGGAAACCAGTATTTTCATTTTTGTTTCTCCTTTGCAAGATATCCGATGATGCTTACCGACCCTGTTGTCTTCATGATTTTCTCCCGTTTTTTTTCAATACTTCCATCCCGCGAAATTACAGCAGGCATTGCGGTTGAAACGGAAAACAAGATTGCATTTCCCGGTCAACGGTCTGTTCAGCTTGAATGTAAAATCCCGGAAGTCCGTCCAGCCGCCGGTCGCGGGGACAGTGAAAGTTCCCACAACCTCGCGGACATTCTGGTTCGGTCCGGTCAGGAGTTGAACGGTTCCGCCCGAATACTGTTCCGGCACCGCCGCGGATATTGTGATTTCCGTTACCTTCGAGTTCCCGAAATCCACGGTCCCATAGGAAATGAGCGAACCGTCCACCGTATTTCCGAAATATTTCCCGGACACCGCTTTCGAGCAGTTGTAGAAACCGGACACCTTGTCCATTCCGGCGAAATCGCCTTTTGCAAGCGCAAATTCCCGATGATCCTTGAATTCCACCAGTGAGTCGAAGGATTCTCCGGGAGTGAACGAAGAGATTTTCAGAAGTGTTTTCTGAATCCGCTCCGCCTCGGTTTTCGTCCCCTTCACCGCCACAGCCGTCTGATAGGCGCCCAGACTGATTTTCGCCTCGAATCTTACCGGTATGGGGTTGCCTTCCAGACAAAGATATTCCGCATCGATCCGCGGTTCGACCGCAAGCGGCTCCTCCGTGGTGTTCACGAAAAGGGAAACCGTGTTTCCGCCGTTCCGATAAGAGTTCGACACGATTTTCGGCATGGTGACCGGCTCATTGACCTTGCTGGAAGTTGCCCAGCCGGTCGTCATCAGGGGCACGGGATGTGCAAACTTCACCGGAGGAAGCATCTCGCCTGCGTTGAAATAATCGATGAGCGCGAGCCGCACATGCGCCATCTTTTTCAGAAAAACCCGTTTGGCATCGGCATTGTAAAGTTCATTCAGCCCCATTTTTCCAAGGATGAGCCCATTGACCATCGAGTTTGCGAGTTTAACAAAGTTCGATTTGTATTCACCCTTTCCATGGGAATCATACACCAGCGCGAGATACTGCATCCGGCCGCCGTAGACCGCCTGAAACGCCGGGACCTGCCCGTCGAACGTCCAGCGCCAGATATGCCCGCCGTCGAAAAGATTGACATAAGGTTCGGAGACTTCCTCCGAAGTATGGACACAACCCGGAGTCGCTTTGCGGATTCTCTCATATAAGGGACGATACCCTTCGGTAATCCATGCCCTCGGGTCGTTCAGCGCATGTCCGTGCGTCCGGTCGAAACAGCGGAATCCCTGGGCGGTCATGACCTGATCGTGGTAAACCGCGGGGGCGAATGCGGCCACCGATTTCGTCAGCTCGAAAAGTTCTTCCTGCCACCCTTTCACGCACGGGCACATCACGGCGTAAGTGATGCTGCCGTAATGTTCCATCGGAATGGAGCCGTCGGCCAGTTTCACGGCGAATTTCTTCCCGTGCGTGGACCAGCGGAAGTCGCTCTTGCGGTTCGAGCCGTCGAGGATATCCCACAGGCGGGCGTCGATGTAAGGTTCGACATAACAGCCGCCGTTCCGCATGTCTTTGCAGATTTCGAGCGTAAACGGCAAGGGTTTGAAAACAGGCCACGAGCCCTTTTCAAGGTCATACCACAGATACCAGGAACCGTAAAGCGGCAGCCCGATGTAACGGCGGAGAAACATCAGCTGATTATACCGCAGCCGCGCAAGCTCCTTTGTTGTCGCGGTCACTTCCAAAGTAACGGTCATATTCCGGAACCATTCCGGCGTGTCCCTGCGCGGAAGTTCATTGATCCGCCAGACCGCCTCGGAAAGAGCCCATTTCTTATGAATCATGCACGCCTCGAACCATTCTCCGGAATAGACCTCGAACGCAACCTTGCCCGGGCTTGCATAGCTGTTGCCGCCGGAAACTTTGTCCAGAGGAATTGCGACATCCTGTTCCCAGGCGAATTCAACGCCGCCCCGTTTGCCGACCGCCTGAAAATTCTTCGCCGTGCCGAGAGGGTCCTCCCAGCCCAGAAACACCCCGCGTCCACTCCCGAAGTACGCCGAAAACTGCATGGACATCGTGGACCCCGGATAACGGCCATTCTGCCCGTATTTGAAGGTATCCTTTGTCGGATTTTTCACCACGGCGCCGCACTGGTAGGGATAAAACATGCCATCGTCATTCCCTGCTTTTGCGGTACGCGTTTCGGGAAACACAACACTCATGAGAATAAAATCCGGAGAGAGGTTTTCGATTTTCAGATCCGCCGTTACTCTCGAATCTGAAACCGTAAAGTGGGACTCCCCCTTCAGTTTCACCGGGGAAGCCATTTCCCACTTCACAAGGAACCCGTCCTTTGTAAAATTCACCGCGGTGCATTTCATCTCGGAACAATCGATCGCCGATTTCTTTTTCCCCTGAATTCCTTTTGCCGTCCAGTGGAACAACTTGTCTTCGAGAACGGCACGTTGCGCAAGACGGTCGTAGACGCCCAGAAGCGGAATGCCGGCCTCCGCTTTGGAATCGACCAGGAGCAGAAGGTCTTTTCGGACGAGGAGCACAACGCCGTGCCGTGATGCGCCGAACGCATTGACAAACGCGGCATCTTCCTTCAACTTGAAGGCGGTCTCAAGTTCCCCCGCAACCACCGTTCCGCGCTCCGCGGGAACACGGGATAAAACATCCAGCATCCACCGGCCGGCCGTAGATGCCGCCGTATATTTTTTCAGCGCAGGATTGACTTTTTTCTTCGAGGTGACTTTGACGAAGCGGCTTGAATCCACCAGTTCGGCAATTTCCGACTCGTTCATGACATGCCGGGCAACATGGATTTCCGCCATGTCTCCCTCGAGGAACCATACTCCGCCCCACCCCTTGCCAACCTCCAGGAGTTCGAGGTTCGTCACCGGCAGCAGTCCCGGATGCTTGACGCGGGCGACAGGATCGCCGTTGACGTAAATGGTCGTATAATAGCCGACATCCCCCTGCGCGTGGTCGTCGTAATGTTCAAAAGTCACGGCCACATGCGTCCAGACGCCCGCTTCCGGAATACGCCCGACAAGGCACTGCGCGGCAAATTCATTCTTTTTCGCCGCGTCTCTTATATTCGTATAGAGATCGCCGCCATATCGGCCGAAGATGAAGGGAACTCCCCCCTTCGAGAAAAACATGTCGAATGAATCCGCCGTCTTGCGGTCTTTCAGATTCTGGCGGAGCCTGACGGCGCATGCAAAGGAAAGGCCCTCCTTCCCGATGTTGAACTCTTCCGTTCCCGGCAATTGGGCAAATGAATTTTTGCCGTCCAGAATCAGAATCCCCTCCGCGACTCTTGCGTTTCCTTTCAGAATCAGCGATTCCGGTTTGACTTCCCCCGCGCCCAGAATTCCGAACGCCAGAGCAAAAAATACCGTGAGAATGCGTTTCATGAACCGGTCTCCCCTTGTTTCTTATTTCAATGTCCAGTCGAAACTGTCGAACTGTATTCCAACTTTGATCCCCTGCACGGAACCGTCAAAAAACATCATGTTGTTTTTCATCTTGTGTACCCTTTTGTTGGGCCCGTAACTGATGTTTTCGGTCGTCACGGGATTCCAGTAAAGGCGCGCAAGATTCTGACGGTCGTAGCTGGTGATGCCGTTGACCGTCAGTGTCCCCGATCCGGAAATATTGTAGATATATTTCTCATTCATGATTACGCTCCGGGGAAGTATCGTGCTTGCCCGGCGGTGAATCGTGAAGTCGGAAAGATACAGGTTCGCGGTCTGCTGCCACGCTCCGAACTGGTTTCTTGCCAGTTTGGCCGGGACATTCCACCCGGAGCTTTCCGTTCCGTCGCAGAAACTGGTGACGCCATAACTTGTCCCGTAGTGATGATTCACAATCGAAAGATCGGACGGGACACTGGTATCGATCGACGGACATAGGAGAACCCCTGTTCCAGGTTTTCTGGAAATCCACGGCAAGGCTGCGGTACTCGTGCCCGAAGCCTTTTTGATGTAGCTCGGAAATATCTCCTGCATCCAGATTGCGGCGCCCGCCATGTAGTCTTTATTATCACCGGTATACATGTGAAGAGCAAGAGAAACCTGTTTTTCATTGCCCGTGCACGCAATCGAACGGGCAGCCTCCTTGGCCGCATTCAGCGCGGGCAACAGCATCCCCGCCAGAATCGCAATGATCGCAATCACAACCAGGAGCTCAATCAATGTAAATACGTTTCGCCGTTCCCTGTCTGTTTCTTTTCTCATCAAACCCCTTTTCATTTTCCACAGCTCCTTTCATTTCACAGGTATACCCTATTGAATAATCAACGTGCAATTTAATTTTTTATCTATGACGGGATAAGCTGAATCATACGCTTTGTGCCGGAGATATTCGATGGCCAACGCCCCCTGCTCTTCCAGCGGCTGCCTGATGAAAAGAGCGGAAAGCTCATTGAAAATTTTGAGTTTGCTGAGATCGTCGAAGATCAGGATTTTAATGTCGCAGAATCTCTTTCCGAAATAATTTTTCAGATAGGCATGGGTCGCAATGAAAGTGATGCCTTTCGTAAAAAACATGGCCGTAAAATCCAATTTTTTCAGCTGTTCCATGAAGGAATCGTCACAGTGCTGTCCCACATCTTTGAATGGAATACGGTATTCCGGACCGGGCACATCAAGTCCGTTTTCCGCAAACGCATCCGCCCATCCGTGACAGCGCGCCAGCGTGACCGGGTCCTGATAGGAATCGTCTCCGATCAGAGCGATTTTCCGATGTCCGTATTTGATGAGATAATCCACACCGCGTTTCGCTTCGCTGTAGTGGTCCACGTAGATCATTCCCACATTTTCCATCGGTTCAACTTGGTTCAGTACGACAATCGGTTTGGTAAATCTGGATGCCAATATCCTGGTTTTCGGGTAAAAACTTGAAAGCAGCAGGGCATCCGCATTTTCCAGCTGCGACTCCTTGGGAGTCTTCACGCACACCGGTGTAAAATAACAGTTGCGGACAAATTTACTGCTTTGTATGCCATGCACGACATGAACGGCATAATATTCCGAAAGCTCGAAAAAAATATCTGAACCGATGTGCAGTTCGCTGAAGAAATCCTCAGGCGGCATATTCGGATCTTTGACGAAGGTGCCGATGCCCGGCCGTTTTTCCAGCAGGTTGATCCGGCAAAGTTCGGAAAGCACCTGTCTCACGGTCGGACGTGTAATCCCATACTGACTGCAAAGCTGGTTTTCAGACGGAATGCTTTCCCCAGGCATGATCAAGCCTGTGCGGATCTTGACCAGAAGGTCCTTCTTCAACTGTTCTGTTTTGCTGCTCTTGCTCATATTTTACCTGTTTTTTTTACATGTAAAATATTATAGTCTGTTCCTGATTTTTTTCAAGGGGGAAAGATTGTTTTTTTTGAAAAAAAGATTTTTCAGGCAGGAATGCGTATATGACGTCAGTGGAGATGCTTGAATACGGCAAACAGGGTTTGCCGGAGTGCAGGTGATTTCACCTGCCGCGGAGTTGGAGGGCGCGAAGCCCTCCTGTTCTTTGTCTTTGCGGCGGCGGTTTTCCCCCCCTCGCTGACGGACGCGCGACGAAGGAGCGAGAGCCTTCGCGGCTGGACTTCGGCAATACTGGAAGTATTGCATGACTCTTTACAGAAACGGAAATGGTTCACTGCCGCAATACGAATGCATACTGTTTGAAATCCGCGATATAACGCGGTCCGCAACAAAACCTACAACCTTATTATTTCATCCGGATTTCAAGAGATTCTCTGTTCGGATTTTTATGGCGGAAGACGGTCGGGGAACAGCCGAAGCGTTTCCGGAAAACATTCGTGAAATAGTGCGGGCACCGGAAGCCTGAAAGCGAGGCGATTTCCTTGATGCTGTATTTGTCTTCCGACAGAAATTTCACAGCTTCCTCCAGGCGAATCCGGATCAGGTATTCCTTTGGAGTGATTCCGACCGCTTTACGGAAGACCGTCTGGATGAAGCGGGGAGAATATCCTGCCTCGCGGGCAAGGTCGCCGATCGAGAAGTCGTGACGGTAGTAATAATCCCGCATCTGCTGGATCATGCGGTCGATTTTCGTGCTGCTCACAAGAGCGTGATTCACGGAATCGGCGCGGAGATACAGAAGGGACAGCAGAAGCCGCAACTCCTGAATGTCGGCGGGCTCGACCATTCCCGCATTGTGCATGATTCCGAGCTTTTCCAGCAGAAGCGGAAGGTAGGAGGAGGAAAAATCCCCCCGCATGGAACCTTTGTGGAGGAAGCGGATATGGTCGGCGGAAACCGTGAGGACGTGGGAGTTCCCATTTTCCCCGGGCAGAAGACGGTGATGACACACCAGCGGAAAAACTACATCGAGGCGTTCGATCCGGAATGCGGAAGCGGTCTTTCCTGATGAAGGGCTCAGGACAAAACGAAGCTCATAATAGTTGTGCAGATGGATGGGATTGTCCGGCAGGACGGGGCTGTCCTCCCGGAAGAATACAACCGGCAGCTCCGTCTGGCGCGCCAAAGTGGAAGCCATAGAGCGGAACATTTCCGAAATTTCCATCCGGCATTTCCTTTCTTTTCTCCGGGTTCATGAAAAAATATACCGCATGTTGTGCTTCCAGGCAAATGATTTTTTCGAAAAACCTGAATTTATTATACTTTAAACTGACTTTTTTATATCACAGTCCGCTTGTTTCCGGAACGGTTTCAGGATATACTTGAAAAGCAGTTCAATGAAGAAGGAACCTGAAAAATGAAGTTAGTCCGCAATGAGAACGATATCCGTCTGGGAATCATCGGCATGACCGAAGGAAACGGCCATCCCTATTCCTGGAGCGCGATCTTCAACAAGTTCAATCGCCAGGCCATGACGGAGGAATGTCCGTTCCCGGGCATTCCGGCGTATCTGAACAAGGAAGACTTTGATTCGATCGGCATCCCCGGCGCGAAAGTCACGCATGTCTTCTGCGACAAAC
>CAYWZD010000165.1:0-8332 GCA_964462755.1 uncultured Victivallales bacterium
GCGGAAAGTTCCGGATAGGAATAGCGTTTTTCGGACATCGCCTTTTTGCCGGCATGTTTCAGGAAACGGTGAATGAAACGAGAACGCTGGGTGGCTTCATCTGCATGTTCGGACATAAGCGCCTCCGGTGAGCCGAGAAAACGGAGGTCCGCAAAGTTGCTCTGCGCATAAGACCGGGCGACATATCCGTTCTGTTCGAGGATGGAGAGCGCGGCGCCGACTTGTCCGTCCGACTTGCAGTCCGGCAGATGGTCAACCATTTCCGCCAGCGTCATTTCGATCACCGTCGACTGTGTTCGTTTGGCCTCCGAAAGGAGCAGACGGTAGACCGCTTTCACAACCTCTTCTCCCGGGTTGTTCATGTCGATCAGAAATTCATGGACGAAACGGTCCGCATAACTGTAGAAAAGGATGCAGTCGGCGGGTTCGCCGTCGCGCCCGGCGCGTCCGGCCTCCTGATAATAAGCCTCGATCGAGCCGGGGATATTATAATGGATGACCCGCCGGACGTCGGGACGGTCGATCCCCATGCCGAAGGCGTTGGTGGCGGCAAGGACCGGGGCGGATTCGTTCATAAAACGCTCCTGCGCCTGATTGCGGGCCTCGTCGGTCATTCCTGCGTGATAGGCGATACAGTCGAATTCCGCCTGAAGCATCTCGACATTTTTGCGCGTCGAGGCGTAAATGATCGTCGGAACGCGATTCTTCAACAGGGCGGCGAGCTGGCGGTTCTTCTGTTCCGTTCCAGAGACTTCCATTACGGAAAAGGCCAGATTCGGACGTTTGAAACCAGCCACGCGAAGCTGCATTTCCGGACGTTTCAGCTGACGGAGGATGTCCTCTCGGACTTTCGGCGTGGCCGTCGCCGTGAAGGCGCAGACTTGCGGGATGGAATAGCGTTCCAGCACTTCCCCCAGCCGGAGATAGGACGGACGGAAATCGTGTCCCCACTGACTGATGCAATGCGCCTCATCGACGATCAGCGTTTCCGGTGCGTTCGCTTCCAGAAACGTCTGGAAGGAAGGCGTCTGGAAGCGTTCCGGCGCCACATACAGCAACCTGACCTCGCCGGAAGCGGCCGCCCGCAGAATGGCGAACTGTTCGGAGGAAGTTATGGAAGTATTGATGAAGGCGGCCGGAATCTGTTTTTCACGAAGGGCGTCGACTTGGTCCTTCATCAGGGAAATGAGCGGCGAGACGATGATGCTGAACCCGTTCCGCATCAGAAGGGGAAGCTGGTAGCAGAGGGATTTTCCCGCTCCGGTGGGCATGACGACGCACAGATCCTCCCCTTCCAGAATGGAAGAGACGATTTCTTCCTGATGATCGAGAAAAGTGTCGAATCCGAAGTATTGCTTCAGCGATTTATGAAGTTCCGTTTCCATGCGGGGTAATATAACCTCGCATGGCGTGTTTTACAAAGGAAAAATTTCCGGTATTTCAATCGAAAAAGCAATCCGCCGCAGTCATTTTCGCTTAAGAAAGAGTGCTCATGCAATACTCTCAGTCGCAAAGGCAAAGTGCATGAGGGGCTTCTCGCCCTCGAACTCCACGGCAGATGAGAGTCACCTGTAACTGGGCAAAAAAGTCTGCCGTCTTTAAAAATTTCGACTGCCGCCATATAAGCGGCCCGTCAAACAGCAATCAAGACATGAAATAAATGTTGTCAGTTTTCCGTTGTCAGCAAAAAAACAATGTCGGAAGTCGAACTGTCACTGCCGGAGGAACGTCCGCCGTCATCCACAAGGTCGGGCCCGACGCTGTAAATTGCCAGCCCCGGAAGATATCGCAGAGGTTTACCGTCGAAGGGGTCCGTCGGAAGGTTTGGTTTCTCCGGATAACGGCCATCACGGCGTCTGTGTTGCTCCAGTTCGATCCCCGCTTCCGCCAGACGGCAGACAGCACGCAGTCGGGAAGCCCTGTTGAATTGATGTGAAACCGATCGTGTCCCGCCGGATGCTTCAGAAATTTTTTCTCCCTTTTCAACAAAACTCGCCCACATCCAATGAATTCCCCCGAGCCCCTCGATCCGGGACTGGAATTTCCTGAAATCTTCCCGGGACTGCCATGCGTCGAGCGAAAGAATATCAGCCAGTTCGCGGGAGTATTCCAGAAAAGTCGCCCGCAGACCATCGGCAAAAAAGAACAGAAGGAAACGGTTGGCGAAATTCACATTGCGACCTTGAATCAGAAATTCAGTCACCCCGGCGTTCTGTGCCAGAACATTTCCGGCGATCACGGAATCGGTCAACGCCGCAAGTTTCCGCCAGCGGGCTTTTTCCTGCGACAGTTCCTCATCGGAGAATTGACGCAGGTGCGTTGCGACAACTTCCATGCGGGTATCCAGCTCAAGATTAAAAATTCCGAAAATCGGCTCCTCGGCCGCATAATCGGCACGGCGTTCCAGATCGCGCAGGAATTCCCGGAAGTTCCCTCCAACGTGAAGTTCCAGCTGCCGCCACCGCAGGTATTCGCGCAATTTTGCATTGCAGAGATCAATGGGCCGATCCTGTTCGGTGCGGAATTCCCTTCGCAATCCGAGCGTCGGATATTTCCGCAGGATTCCGCGGATAGAGTTCAGTTGAGGTTCAATTTTCTTCAGTTCTGCCCGGAGGTCAGCGGGAACCGCCCCTCCGTTTTTTACGATTTCTATGCCCCGCGTGGAGATTTTCGGCAGAACGATTTTCATCAATTCCGGCGCGGCATACGGCTCCACCAGAACCGGGAGCTCATATTTCACGGCATGGTCCCAGCGGATTTCCCCGATGATCCGCCACGGAATCAGAAAAACAAGCGCGGCAACCGCCAGACAGAACAGAAAACGAAGCATATCAGGCACGCCGGTTCGGATAATTTCACGGTTTCTGAACCGATTCCACAAAGGAGATTTTTCTTTATTCTTCGGCGGTTTCGGATTGGAGGCCCGCCATGCGATGTCGCGTCGTTTCAACTCACGAGAAATCGGGACGGATGAAGCGCAGAGAAACATCCAGAAGACTCCGTAACAGAGGAGAATCCAGCGTTCGCCGAGCGGATCGGGGGACGCCAGAAAGAAGGAACAGTAAAATATCGCCAGACTGATCCATACGAACGGATTGAGCCCCCGGAGAAAACGTGCGGAACGGGGCGGAAGAGCCGCGGCGCAATCCCGGAAGAGAAAGTATCCTTCCACGCTGTTCCACCATGGAATCAGCATCCGGGCAAAACGCCATCCGGAAAAACCGTGTCTCAGCGGAAAAAATTCCAGCGACTTGAAGTAAGCCAGAAGACACATTGCCCACATAGCGCTGTTACTGAGACAAAAATACGGCCACCCGCCCAATAATCCTTTGTTCCAAACAAGGATAAGGAGCGGAAATGACATAAACAGAAGACAATACCACGGGAGCCACCAGAAGTAACGTCCCCGCGTATACAAAAAAGGAAGGGCCGCGGCAAAAGCCTTTTCTTCGCCGATCTTCCGCCAGTCGCCGCCCTCGACGGGACGGATCAAAGTCTGGAAATCGGCTTTATGACGACAGAACAACTCAAATATTCCCAGTGTGTCCAGCTCGACTTCGTCTTCGGACAGCCGCACAATGTAACGCGGAACGGGTTCCTTCTTCATTGATCCCTCCCATGAATCAAATAAAACATGACCCAATATATAGTATATGAAAAGGTTTGCAATCTTCCAGATTCCAAAAAAGACGATTTTTTTCAAAAAGGGGATTGACATATATCTATACTATATGTATAATATATCATAGAACAGAAATAAAACAGTCGGAGGGTTTATGACCGTTGAGCTCCAGAACACCAAGAAATACGAGATGATCGCCGACAGGATCGAACAGATGATCGTCGATTCCGGAATGAAACCGGGCGACAGGATTCTGTCCATCCAGAAGCTCAACCGTCACTTCGGGGCGGCGCCCGCGACCGTCTGCAATGCGCTGGAACTGCTGCGCGAACGCGGCATCATCGTCAGCATTCCTCAGAAAGGGACGTTTGTCCACCGGGTGCCCGAACGGGAACAGGCCCGGCAGGAAGGAATGCACGAGGAAGACATTGTCGACTATCTGGAAAACGCCCTGCCGCTCGAACCGTTTTTCCTTCCGGCGCGCAAAGTCATTTCCTTTAAATTGAAGGAATACACTTCCACGCCGCGTCAAAAAATGTGGGATGACATCATTCAGGCATTCAAGGGTCATCATCCGGAGATCGAAGTCGAGGTCGGCACCGACATCGAAGACCGAACCGGATGCGATGTTGTCATGTATACCGACAATCTGCCGATGAAAGAACTGACCGATACCCCCGAACTGCGTTCTCTGCTGGACGCCGGCACCCTTCCCGAAGATTATTTTCCCATCGCCCGCGCCAGTCTCTCCGGCAACCGGCGCCCGGCAAAACCGTTTGCGGTCAGTCAGGCATGGAGAATCTGCAACCGGAAGATGATGGAAAAGCATTGTCCCGGCCTGACGGAAAAAGATTACAGTCACCTGATCGCCTCCGTATCCGAACGTTTCGACTATTCTTCCGCCGACTTCCCCGCGATGGGAACCTTCGTTCAGTTTCTCCCCCTCACCCTGACCGAAGAAGGCGCCGCCTGGAAGAACCGCGGAAAACCGGACTTCGACTCTTCCGGCGTCCGGGAGGTTCTGGAGTTCAACCGCTGCATGATCGAGAAGATCCGGCGATACCACCGTCATACGAACGAACTTTCCATTTATCTTCTCTGGATGGACTTCATGAAGAACCGCTTGATGGCGCTGGATTCCTTTTCCTATATTCTGCGTCTGCTGGCGGAGAGCCGCCGCGACGATTTCGTGATCCGTCCTTCTCCGGCTTCCGGCGGCGGCACCGCCGTGACACGGGTGCAGATGCTCGGCGTGATGCCTGATTCCCCGAACGCCGAGGCCGCGGCGGAATTCGTCCGCTTTGCCTGCGGTCCGGAAGGACAGCGTATTCTGGCGGAATCGCAATGCAACATTCCCGCCCTGCGGAGCTGTGCGGAAAGCGGAGCCTTCCTCAGCGGCGCGCCGGAAGGAGTCGGTCCCGATCTTCTGAAACCCCTTTACAACGCCCGTTCGCTTCTGAATGAACCGCCGTTTTCCAATGATCGCTACTTCACCTTGGTGAACGCCGTTCTCTCCTCCTATTACTACGGGAAGATCGATACGGAAAACGCTGTCCGCAAACTGAACCACATCCGCATCACTCAAGATATTTGATAAGGAATCATCATGCACGCCATCTGGAAACTTGCCGTCACGGGAAATGATTTCTGCACATTCGGGAACCGCGCCGCCCGGCTGCCGTTCAGGATTCTTTACGAGGATGTTCCCTGCCAGCGCAGGAATACGCTGGAAGACTATTCCTGTTCCGTTCTACAAGCCGCGAGGGTCGGCAATGTGCTTCGGCTCCGGGTAGATGTGAAGGACCGCTTCGCGCTCGACATGGAGTTCAGGGAAATGCCCGACGGATTTGCCGTCGTCCTGCTTCCCGAGACGCTCGTGGAATACAGTCCGAACCTCTTCCGGGTTCTGGAGCTGGACCTTCTGCCCGGTTTTCTGAGCGCACGGAAAGGAAGCGGAGGCTATTTCCTCCTGCCGAATTTCTGCGGTTCGCTGATGCATTTCACAGCGGACAAGCACGGCGAACTCCGCGACATGATCTACGGGGATCAGCAGGAATACGAACATTACGTAACGATGCCCGTATGCGGACTGAACGAATTGCAAGGCGGCTTTCTGTGCATTTTCACGGACGGACGTTACGATGCCCGCGTCGTGAGTTCCGCGGATGCCGAAAGATGTCATCTCTCACCGTCATTCATTCTCCGCCACCGCAAATCCGATCCGGTCATCACCGACCGGCGGGAAGTTCAGTTCATCCGTCTGGAGGACGCGGCCGACTTCAACGCAATGGCACGGCGCTACCGCCAATATCTGCTGGAGGAACGCCGCTGGCAGCCGCTGTCCGAACGTTTTACCTCCAATTCCGTGCTCGATTACACGGCGAGAAGCTATCACTGCAAAATCTTCCACGGCATGAAATTCGGGCGCACGTTCGACGGCGTCGATCCGCTGACGGTCACCACCACTTTCGATGAGGCGGCCCGCATCGCGGAAGGGATGAAAAGCGACGGCATCGACCGCTGTACCTTCTTTCTGGTGGGCTGGAATCCGGGCGGGCACGACGGACAATGGCCGACCCGTTTCCCCATCGAGGAAAAAATGGGCGGACTCGACGGCTTTCTGCGTCTGAAACGCAAACTGGATGAACTCGGATACCGTCTGAGCGTTCACGACAACCACGTGGATTCCTACCGGAGTTCGGAATTTTTCAACTTGCTCGACCATCTCACGGACCGCGAGGGCGAGATGGTCGGTGGCAGTCAATGGGGCGGCGGCGCAACATACCGCATCTGCATGAAAAACGCGCCGTCCGCGAAATCGATTCTGGACATGAAGCGCCTGAAGGAACTGGGGGTGAACGGCATTTCTTATCTGGACAACATGCCACCGCCCGTTTTCACCTGTCACGATCCGCGTCATCCGTGTTCCCGGCGGGACTACGTCATGGGGGTTCGGCGGCTGGCGCGCGCGGCGGCGGACATTTCCGGCTGTTCTTCCGCGGAAGGCTATCAGGATTATGCGCTGGACGATCTGGATATGCCGTGGAAAGTCCACGCTCCCCTGCCCTGCTTGGTTTCCTACTTCGGCCGGGTGCCGATGATCGATGAACCGGTTCCGTTTTTTCAGACGGCCTATCACGGGCTTCGTCTGTATCATACGGAATACGGGTATGCCTACCCGGGAAATATCGCCGGACCTGAACTGGAACTGGCGCTCGGTGCGCTTCCGATGAACGAGGTGCAGGAACGGTCCGCATGGTATATTCCCGCATGGCACGACTGCCGTTCCCTGATGAAAAGACATCACGAACTTGTCAACGGGCTCCATGCCGACCGGCAGTCGGTTTTCATCGACTCGATCGCCATCGAAGACGGAAAAATCTTCACGAGTTATGCCGACGGAATACATTTTGAGTTCAATTTACATAAAAACAGCGAGGATCAGAAATGAACAGGAAAAAGGCAGCCGCAATCATGCTCTCATTGACCGCCGCCGTTCTCTCCGCACAGAATTCAGAAACGCCCCGGCTCCGGATGCCGCTGATGAAAAAGGCTCCGGTCATCGACGGCAGAATCGATCCGGCGGAATGGCGGGACGCCGCACGGATGGAACGCTTCGCGATGCGCGGTCCGAAGGCGTTTCCGGGCGAAGCCTCGTTCTTCGTCGGCAGCGACGGAAAGAAGCTCTGCTTCGCGGTCCGGAGCGAAACGCCTCCCGCCGGAATCCGCCAGCGAGCCATGCCCCGTGCCGGCAACAATGTGGCGGTCACGGCCGACGACACTGTAGAAATCGTTATCATTCCGGACCTGAAAGCCGATAAATTCAGAATTCTCCACAGCATCATCAACAACCGGGGCGCCCTTTACTGTCAGGGCAACACCGGAGGCAATCCCGAACCGTGGCGCGGCGGCTGGGAAGTCAAGGGAACCGTAAAGGGAGGCGTGTGGGAATTCGAGGCCGCGATTCCGCTCGCCGATCTCGGAATCGAACCCGGAAAAATGCCGGAGGAAACCGGTCTACGCATCTGCCGGAGCTGGAAGCAGCTGCCGGACGGCGGTTCCACCCAGACCTCATGGGAGTCGGCCAAGGCGGTGTTCGCCAGCCGAGACTTCCTCCCGGTCATCACGTGGGATGAGGACGCTCCGGTCGTGCAGCATCTCCAGCTCCAGAATCCGGGTTCAAAAGACTACAACATCCGCATGTCCATCCGCAATCCCGGCACAAAACCGATCCCGCTGAAAGCGGTAATTGCCGTCAATCCGAAACATTCCCAACCCAATGGAAAAAATGTGGACCTGACCGTCGGTCCGGGTAAAGCCGTCATTGTCGATTGCGCCGGAACCATAATGAACAACGAGCCGCTCGGAACGACGCTGAAAGTAACCTCTCCGGACGGCGGGAAAGTCTATTATTCCCGCTCTTACGAGTGGGAGACGGAACGGACCGCCCCGCTGTTCAAGTCCGCCGATGAAGACGACTCCGCGCGACTCGCGGCACAGTTCGCCTATTACCCTTCTTACAACAAGATGAGACTGCGGGTCGATGCCGGTTCCCTTCTGAACAAAGCCGCCGTAAAGCAGGTTTCCGCCATGCTGAAGGATGCTTCCGGAAAGGAACTGGCGAAAACAATGATTCCGCGTCTTCAGGAAGACGTATACGAACTGATCTGGAGCATTCCCGATCTGAAAGCCCATTCCGACGCAACGGGT
>CAYWZD010000166.1:0-8309 GCA_964462755.1 uncultured Victivallales bacterium
GAAATACATGGTGGCGGCAAAGATCGTTCCGCGCGGAGGCGGAGAATACCGGGAACTCTTCGAAAAGATCACCCATCCGTCCCATTACGACTGGGGCACGCCCTCCGCCTCCGTGTCTCCGGCGGAGGGAAACGGCTGTGTTTCCGCAGAGATCAGGGGGGATTTTGACATTCTCCTCACGATCGTCACGGACAAAGATGCCACGGACCTTTTCGTCTTTGCCAAGGAACGGCTCGCGGAAGCCGCGGAAACGGGCTGTGAAAAACTGTATGAGGAACACGGCATCCGGTGGGCTGCGTTCTGGCGGAAAAACTATGTCGCGCTGAACGATCCCTTTCTCGAACAGCTCTGGTATCTGAGCAACTATCATCTCCGCTGTGCGCTGGGCGGCTATCCCGCCGCAGGATTGTGCGGACCGTGGTTCGGCCGGACGCCTACAGCCGCCCAATTCCTCCCATGGAACGGCAATTACACCAACGACTACAACTCCCAGCTTCCTCTGATGGTCCCCGGACGAATCAACCGCCCGGAATTGGCGGACAATTCATTCCGCATGCTTGCGGACCAGCTCCCGGATGCAAGAAAAAATGCGATATTGTGCGGACAATCCGCTGGAGCGCTTTTTCCATTGTGTTCCGGACCGGGCGGTGAAGAGGTCTCCAGCGGACGTTACCGATTCTGCCAGGGAAGCGGCCACTACTGGTGCGTAGTTCTTCACCAGCACTATCTTTACACCCGTGATGACGCGTTCTTCAAAACGATATTCTATCCGATCCTGCGGGAAGTTGCGATCTTCTTCGCCGGTTATCTCCAATGGGAGGAAAAGGAACAGCGCTATCATCTGAGGATCAGCCAGAATCCGGAATTGATGTATCTTCACATTTCCGATCCGGTCGATACGCTGGCCTTCCTGAAATATACGCTCAAAGCCGCCGTCGAAAGCGCCGGATGCCTGAAAACCGATGAAGGACTTGCCGGAAAATGGAGGCATATCCTGTCGCACTATCCGGCATATCCGTCTTACGAAAACGGTTTTCTTCCCCTCCGTGGACTGCGCCCGGATCACATTCACCATTCCCGCACCCTCGGAAGTGTTTTTCCGGCGGGAGAATTCGATCCGCTCTCCCCGGAAACGCCGCAGTTCGAAACAGCGAAAAAAGAACTCTACAGAGACGCATGGGATTTCTTCATGAAGACCTATGCCTGTCGGGAAGGTTCGCTGGAAGGCTGGACCGGCAAAGTCTATCACCGCGCCCTCCCCGCCTGCCGTCTCGGCGACCGGAAACTGGCGTGGAAATATCTCGAAGACCTGATCGCGACCAACGTCAAACCCAACGGCCTGATCTCGCACAACATCACAGTTCTGGTCAACAGCGCGGACAGCGAGAAAAACCTCCTTTCCATTCCGGAAAAAAACATTCATCACGATCACGGGCCGGAACCTATTTCACTCGGAGAGGTCGCCTCCGGACGGTGCTGGGAGGAAGCCACGGAAGACCTCGAATGCAAGGAAAAAATGTTCCCAGTATTGGAAGGCCCGGCCCTCTTCCTTCTGCTGATTTCCGAAATGCTTCTGCAAGGCTACAACGGGATTCTGCGCCTTTTTCCAGTCTGGTCGGAGGAACGCGACGCCGAATTCCGGGACTTGCGAGCGGAAGGCCCCCTGCTCGTTTCCGCCTCGAAAAAGGATGGCGTAGTTCAGTATGTCCGGCTGTATGCATTGACGGACGTAAATTCCCGCATGCTCAATCCCTGGCCGGAACGGACTTCGATCCATCAGCACGGAAAAGGAGAAATTCCACTCTCCAACCTTCTGGAATTTTCGCTTCACGCGGGAGAAGAAAGAATCTTCTCGACCGAACCGGATACGGCTCCCGTCCCGCCTGAAATTTCCGGTCCTGCCGAGGCACGTTTCATTGCTTTCGGGAACGGAACAGGCGCATTCCTCGGGAAACCGGAACTGTCGGAATACTACGCGGGACTGGAAAAACTCAGGGGATAAGCCACGATGAACTCAACCGGGATGAGCCCGAAGCCACGACGGGTTCCTGCCGAACCGACGGCGGATGACTTTTGCAAAATAGTTCTGGTTCCGGAAGCCGGCTTCCGCTGCGATTTCCTTGAAACTCCAGCTGGAATCCCGAATCAGGGAAAGCGCTTCCTGAACCCGGAAGGTGCAGAGATACGCCTGCGGAGTCATCCCGGAAGCCGCCTGAACCGTGCGAAACAGGGTGGAACGGTGAACCCCCAGTTTGCGGGCAAGGGAAGCCACGGTCAGGGATGGATCGGAAAAATGAACCTTCACCTGTTCGCGGAACTGTTCGAAAAGCGAGTTACCGGGATCGGTTCCGGCAAAAGCCAGCGACAGAATCTGGTAAGCCGCGGCTCCGGCCAGATACTCGCCGCGGGGGGTGTAGTCGCGCAGGTGATTTTCCAGATGCTCGAAAAGCTCCATCGGACAGTGCCCCGCACTCCTGATTTCTCGGGTCACACCGAACTGGGAAATTGTGTTCGCCAGATTGTCGCCGTCGAAGGTGATCCAACAATATTCAAATGGAACCGTTTGGGCGGTAATGTCATGAAAATCGCCCGGCAGATAAAAAAATACGGTGCCGGGAAGCAACCGGAACACCTCTTTCCCATGTCCGAAATTTCCAGAACCGCGCACCCCCCAGAAGAGCTCCATGAAGTGTTTCCTCAGGGGATTGTCGCGCCACGGTTTCCCGACGATGTAATGTCCGCAGGAACGGACATGAAGCGGGGCGCGGATACAGGCCGCGTCATGCGCCTCGTCCCGGTAACGGTGCATTCCCCTCAACTGCATTTTTCCTCTTCTCCTTTCCCTTGTATAAGATACTTCAAACAGCCCCGGATGTCAACAGGACATTCTTTCAAAATTGCAACATGATTACCCATCATGCAACCATGATACCCTTGCCATTTTCATGATAGGCAACTATAATATTGCCAGGAAGACCGATTGCAGTTACCATATCACAGGGAAGGAAAGGGAACAATGAAGAACAACGACAGCGGATTTTTCAGGAACACGGGAAAAAGCCCGTCCATGATGCCTCGGACAAGCCGTTCGCGGATTTTCACATTGATAGAACTCCTCGTCGTGATTGCGATCATCGCGATTCTGGCAGGAATGCTTCTGCCCGCGTTGAACAAGGCCCGGCAAATGGCACAGGCGGCCTCCTGTTCCAGTCAGCATAAGCAGCTGGCGCTCGGTGTGATCCTGTATGCGGAAGACAATGCCGACACAACGCCTGACACACAGCGCTGGTTTTCAAAAGAGGAAGGTATCGGACAGCAGATCAACTCGTGGCTGAACCTCAATGTCAACACAGGAGGAAAAGCCAGACAGGAAAAAATGTATCTCTGTCCGTCCGACACCATCCCGATTGGAAACAGAAACAGTTCGCTCGGTCCGTATCCGAAAATCTACGGAACCCTGTGGAATCCGCTGAGCTACGGACTGAATTATCAGGTTTTCACGAGCCGGAGCCTCCGCTCCACAGTCACAAATCCCTATCTGAAGATGCGCCAGCTGTCCCAGCCGTCCAAAGCGGCGATGCTGGGCGATTCCAACTACAAAGTGACAGGAAAATCGGGAGACAGCGCATGGCTGGTTACTCTGGATTACAAAGTTCGCTGGGGATTTCTCGGACGTCATGCAGGAGGCACCAACCTGACCTACTGCGACGGCAGTGTGAGACGGGTTTCCTTCAACGAAATTCCCAACCTTTCCAATTCGGAAGGAGTCATCAACAACAAAAATACAACGGATACTAATGCGCGTCTCTTCTGGTTCGGAAATTCCCGCTACAACTATCCGGATTGAACCCATCGTAAGGAAAACCAATTCATGAAAAAGTTCTCTTGTCTCTTTCTGATGCTCTGGAGCCTCCTGCCGCTCTTCCCTGCGGAAAAAACGCTTCTGGAAAATTCCGATTTTTCAACATGGAAAATACTTCCGGAATCCGAACGGTCCTCCCTCTGGAAAAACCTCTCGCAGTTCCCGGAGAACTGGGTTCCGCTGAATCACCCGGACCGGATCGATACGGTTTCCAAAGGGGAAAATGGCGGAATCGTCCTGAACGGGATGATTGCCTCAAAACGTTTTTATGTCGCGCCCGGCTCCGAGCTGGAAGTCAAGGTCGATGCGGAAAGCGCGAATGGCGCGTTGAAAGTCTATCTTTTCCAGTATCTCGGACCGTCCGACCGCTATTTCATGCAGTGTGCCTATGCAATGGATCTGGAAGGACCGGAAATCAAGGGAAAATACAGCACCCAGTTGAAGATGGCGGCACAGGGACAAGGTTACATTGCTGTCGTCCTTGATGGGAAAGCGGTGACCGTCCGGGAAATCCGTTTGCGGACACTTCCGAAAACCCAAGCGAATAATGAGCCTGCCGTCCTTCCGATACCCGAGAGGAAAGCGGTCTCCGGAAAATGGGACATCCTCGGCGCACGGGAATGGGAAAACGCCCTGACGCTCCGGAATCCGTTCCGTTCGATCTCGTTGAAAAATATGATTTTCAACGGGGAGGAAGTGTCCTTGTGCGCGGACAAGGAAAACTGCTATGTTCTGCTCCGGACTCCCGAAAAAAATCTCACAGCGGCCCGCATCCGTCAGAGGGACGGGGAGGTCTTTCTGGACGACTCGCTGGAACTGATTGTTGCGCCGGATGAGAAAAGTTCCAAACTGTTTCACATTGTTGTCAACTTCGACGGAGTTGTTTTCGATGAGGAAAAATCGGTGGGACAATCCTTCCGGGACTGGAACTGCAAAGGGCTGGAAGTTCGGACCGGCAATTCCGGAGGATACGCCCTCATCGGACTCAAAATCCCGTTCGCCTCCGTGGAAATCGCCGATCCCGCGTCGCCCTGGCGTTTCAATCTCTGCAGGAACATGCCGGCCGGCTCCGATAAAAACGCCTCTCTCGGCGGAGGCGGCTATTTCGACCGTTCCGCCATGCCCGCCGGAACATGCACGAAGGAGATCGACTCGCTCCAATCCGGAGTCTCGCTTGAAAAAGAAAAATTGGCTTTCCGGATTGCCGTTACGGGAAAAAGCGGGAAATACGACTGGAACGTGGAGGAAACCCGGAAGAAAACATGCCATGAATCGAAAGTTCTCGCCCCAAATCAATCCGTCGGGACTTTTGTGTTGAACGAGGCGGAAAATGTTCCCGGAACATTTGAACAAATACTGAAAGCGGAGAACGGAAAAATCCTCTTCCGGAACACCTCTTTCATCACAAAAACGGATCGCAGCCCCATGTCCGGTAAAATGGAAACGGCAAAACATGCGGCATTCCGTTATTACCCGCTTCAGAAGAAAATTGCGGTCATCCTTCAGAATATTCCATTCAGCAGTCAGAAAAAGATCGGCAGAATTCTTTGCACGCTCCGCACCCGCGGCGCTAGGGAGGAAAAACGGTCGCTGCCGACTCCGGTGTTCAGCGGCAATACTGGCTGGAGTTCCGCCGCCTTCGAGATTTCCGCGGATGGAGAAACGCAATATGAACTGGAAATTTTCAACACAGACGGTTCCCTCTTCGAAAAATGCGAAGGGACATTTACGGCAAAACGAACCTACTCATGGCTGGGAAATTCCTATGGGAAGGAACGGATCGTCATTCCTCCGTTTACCGATCTGAAAGTCAAGGGGAATATGGTTTCGTGTCTTCTGCGCGACTATGAATTCGACACGACCGGATTGCCGCGTCAGGTCACGGCAAGGGGACAAAAGATTCTATCCGAGCCGGTCACACTGAATATGCTCGACAAGGAGGGAGTTCTTCATGCCTTCCATTCGGAGGCATTGCGCTTCACCTCCGAAGAAAAAGACCGCGTGGAATTTCGAAGCGAAATGGTCTGCGGAACATCCCGGGCTTCGCTGAGCGCCTGGATGGAATACGACGGCGTTGTTTTTTATACGATCGTTCTGAATTCTGAAAAACCGCTGGAAATCCAGAGGCTGTTTCTGTCGATCCCCTATGAAAATGCAACTCATTTTCATGTCAACGGAGCCCCCCTCCGGAGCCATAGGAATTTCTACAGGACCGTCGATCTCTCCGGAAATGGAACTGTCTGGAAAAGCACCCAGCTGCCTCAGACGCCAAACGGTTATGGCAACTTCATCCCCAGTCTCTGGCTGGGAAGCCTTTCTGAAGGTTTGTCGTTTTTCGCCGAAAGCGACAAAGGATGGATCAATTCCCGGACATCCCCCAGCTACGAACTGAAACGGGAAAGCGGGAAGCTCCGTCTTCAGGTAAATTTCGTAGCAAAATCCGCCATTCTGAACGGAACGCGCACATTGGAATTCGGACTGATCGCCAACCCGTTCAAAAACCGTCTTACGGGCGCGGACCAGACCATCCGCTGGCAGACGACTTTTTCCCGTCAGTTCTTCAATATCGGACTGCTTCCAATCGACGACTTCATTACCTCCCTGATGATTGATCCCAAGGCAAAGAGTTCGTATCTCCCCTATACGTGCGGCAATGAATATGTCTGCGGCGATCCGGAATTCGCCGAAGTCGCCGTGGAATTCGACAGAGAGCTCAAACCGGCATTCGATGACTGGGAACTGCCCCTGTTTCAGCGAAAAACCGGAGGAATTCGAAAGGACGACTACATCTCGCGGCAGGTGCTCTGGAACCGTTATCGGGTTGATTTCATGATCGCGCGCCTTCATCATCTCATGAAAAACTTTCCGGTGGACGGAATCTATCTGGACAACTCCTACGTGAGCCGGAGCAGCAATCCCATCACCATTGACCAGGGATTTTTCCGTGAGGACGGACATCTCCAATCCCGGTATAATCTGCTGTCCCAGCGGGAATATCTGAAAAGGATC
Source organism: uncultured Victivallales bacterium (assembly GCA_964462755.1). GTDB lineage: Bacteria > Verrucomicrobiota > Lentisphaeria > Victivallales > UBA1829 > SIG94. Next base: position 6,872 of record CAYWZD010000166.1, read on the forward strand.
GCCGTCATGGGACATCTTTACGGCAAGCGTTTTCCGAGGCTCGTGATCCACAATACGGGGGAAATGATCCCTGCGTCCTTCGCCTTCGCGGATGTGTTCATGGACGGAGAAATGGACATTCATACGAGTCACTACGACGTCTTTTATCCGGCCTGGAACGAGGTCATGCTTGCCGCGGACTGGGGACTCGTTACCGGACGCCTGACCATGCTGAACGGAAAGGTTGACCCGGCCAGAAACGCCGCCATGTTTTCCATCTTCAAGCTCTATGACATGGCCTTCTGGGTCACCCACAGCGGATTCGACTTCGAGACCTACCGGAAACTGGCGGAAATCGAAAAGGACTTCGGAACCAACGCATCCGACTCTTCCTTCTCCGGATTCTGGAAAAACAACGGCATCGTTTTCCATGACAAGAATTCTCCTCTTCAGGCAAGCTGTTTCGAACGTCCCGGAAGGAAACTGATTTACATGACCAACCCCGCCCGCGAAAGCGCAACCGCAATCTTCTCTCTGCCCGGAACCGGTATGCTCACGGACAAACTCTCCGGAGAAGTTTTCCGCCCTGAAAACGGCTTATTCCGACTGAAGATCCCCGCGCGGAATTTCCGCTGTCTACTGTACAATTTCCCTGAAAAATAGAAAGGAACCTGAAAAATGAAAAGAAATGTTGCTCTGTGTCTGTTCCTTGCAGGAATCTCTACATTGTCCGCCCAGAACACCGATCCCGCGACAGCTCCCCTCAACAAGAATACCGGACTGCCCAACGGCTGGTTGATTCAGACACAGCAGAGCGAACGGAAAAATCTGACATTGAAGGAAAGTCCGGAAAAAAACAAACGAATCATCAAACTCGACCCGCAGAAATATCGAATCGAATTTTTCGGAGACAAACTGCCTTACATCAAAGGAGATTCCGTGAAGGTTGTTTTGAAGGCCAGAGGGAAAGGCACTGTTTCGCTCGGATATTTTGCCTATGACGATGCCAACAAATATCTTTTCTTCAAAAAGGAACTGACCTGTCCGCTTGCCGAAACGGAAAAAACATTCGAGAAAATATTCGAGGTAGTCGACGGCAAGGATTTTGCCACGAAAAACATACGGATATGCATTCAGGCGCTGCCGGGAAACAGGGTCGAAATCATAGGAGTGAAAGCAGGTCCGGCGGAATGAACTCAGGAACGGATTCAATGAAAATTCGAGGCTGTAGATGAAGGCAAAAGAGATTTTCGCCATCTATTTTCCGAGCTGGCATCCGGACGCCCATTATGAAAAATGGTACGGCAGGGGCTTCTCCGAATGGGAGCTCCTGAAAACCACCCGTCCGCTGTTCGAAGGGCACCTTCAGCCGAAAAAGCCGCTCTGGGGATATTTCGACGAATCCGCCCCCGAATGGATGGAAAAACAGATCGACACGGCCGCGGATCACGGGATCACC
>CAYWZD010000167.1:0-8277 GCA_964462755.1 uncultured Victivallales bacterium
ACTCCGCGTCCTTGGGAGAATTGCTGCAGGAATGCATGAACTCCTGCCAGACCAGGATGCCGTACCGGTCGCAGGCGTCGTAAAAGGCCTCTTTTTCGATAATCCCGCCGCCCCAGACCCGGAAGAGATTGATCCCGGCTCCGGCCGCAAGGGCGACCAGATGTTCGTAGTCTTCCGGCGTAACGCGCGAAGCTATCAGATCCGCCGGAACCCAGTTGACGCCCCGTGCGAAAACCGGCGTGTCGTTGATGACGAAGGTCTGATCGTACGCGCCTTCGGGCGAATCAGGATTCCGCTGTGTTTCCAGAGTCCGGAAGCCGACCCTGCTCTGATGACTTTCGCCGTCCAACATGATTTCAAGCGTATAGAGAGCCGGGAACCCGTATCCGTTCGGCTCCCAGCGGCGGACATCGGAAACGATGAATTCGACATCGGCTTGATTGGAACCGGGCTGGAGTGCGAGGATTTTTTCGCAGGAAGTCTGCCCACCGTCAAAATTATACGGCATGAGGCTCAATGAAAGCGAAGTTTCCTTTGCGGAGCGCGATTCGATTTCAAGGCTCAGGTGAACCTTCCCGCCGTCATGCGTGAAATGCCAGTCGCAGAGCCGGGTATTTTCATAGGCGGAAACCGTCACGCTGTCCCAGATTCCGGTCGGCACCAGTTTGCGGGACCAGTCCCAGCCGAATCCCATCTGGGTGCGGTGAAATTTGGCAAAATCGGCCGGTTCATGATCACGATGATTCGGCTTTCCCTGAGGGGCGGGGAAAAATGCGACCGCGATCAGGTTGTCTTCTCCAAAGCGCACCCATCCGGTGATGTCAAAACCGACGGGGATGAACATGCCTTTATGATGCCCGAGCAGTTCCCCGTTGAAGAAGAAAAGGGCCTCGTAATCGATCCCCTTGAAGTCGATGCGGACACGGGAGCCGCGCCAGTGATCCGGCACCCGGAAAGTCCGGCGGAACGCCCATGAATGCTTCTCCGCCCATTCGGTCTGTTCAAGGTTGCGTCCGAAGAAGGGATCGGGAATCCCTCCGTTCTCCAGCAGAAAAGTACGGTCACAGCCCGGTATGGTGCCGGATATGGCTCCCGGAGCGGCCTCCCCGCGGACGAATCCGGAACTGCGGGCGGAGTCGATCAGCATGTTTTCAAGATTGCGTGACCGGCTGCGCCAGGAATTGTATTGGTCTTCGGAAAGGAAGTAATCGGCTTCCCATCCGTTTCCGTCGAGATTGATTTTCATTGACTTCATGACTCCCTGTTGAGGCTTTGCCGTACGACGAGTTCGCCCGACATTACGGTTTTTTTAACGTTCTTCCGGTCCAGCATGTCCAGCAGCGTGGCGGCGGCGATGGTGCCTTGTTCGCGCCTCGGCTGACGGATGGAACTCAGTTCCGGCGTGACCATGCGACAGATCGGGCTGTCATCGACACCGATGACGGCAAGGTCTTCCGGGATGCGTCGTCCAAGGGCGGTTCCGGCTTTGAGAACGGCGGCGCCGAGAATGTCGCTGTCCGCGAAAACCGCAGTGATTTCAGGGTGTTGTTTAAGTAAATGGGTCGTCGCCTTGAAACCTTCGTCGAGAAAATTATGGCAGAATACCTGAACCCGGTTTTTTTTCGGCACCCCGAGTTCGTCGAGACGTGCGCGCCAGCCGTCCTGATTGCCGGCTCCGTTGCTGAGATATCCGAAGTGCCGGTGTCCGCGCGAATAAAACGCATCGGCGGCCAGTCGTCCGATGATGTTGCCGTCGACATGGACGCTGCAGGATTCCGGAAGGTTCGGATCGGAACCGACGAAAACTTTGGCGATTTTGTCGAAACCCGCCAGTTTTTCCACGCCGGTTCCGAGGCTGCCGCCGATGATGATTAATCCATCCACCCGGCGTTTCCGGAAGACCTCCAGCCGTTCGCTCAGTTCATCTCCATCGCGATAGGACCCCAACAGCACGCTGTAAGGAGTATGCAGACAATAACTCTCGATCCCTGCCAGAATTTCCGGGACGAAGGAACTTTTGATGTCATAGACAATGACGCCGATCATGAAACTGCGGGCCATCCTCAGTCCGCGTGCATTGCGGTCGGGTTCATAGCCGAGACGGGCCGCCGCCTCCAGAATGCGCTTGCGTGTTTCCGGGGAAGCCATGATCCGTCCGGATTTTCCATTCAGCACAACCGATACGAGGGCCATTGAAACCCCGACCTCCGCGCTGATATCTTTCAATGTCGGATTATTCATTGTCGCTTTCAAATGGTTGCATTAATCGTTAAATGCATCTTTGGTTTAAATTTTATCCGGAAATCGTGGAATGTCAATATTTCATTAAAAAAAAATATGAATTTAATGCCACGACAGGCTGAAAGTCACGAGAGGTTTATGGATATTGCGGAATATGATCCGCGAGGAGTCAACCATGAAGAAGAATCAGAGATGCGGCTTTCCGTCCGACCGGAATGGATTGTCCGGGAGACACATAGGTTTTTTTCCCGTTTTCTTCCGGAATCCCGACCGGAATGCCGGCAATTTCTTTTGCGGACAGATCAATGCCGGACAGATCGTGCCGCGGGTCCTGTTCAAACCATGGCCTGTGTGTTTTGACGGAATATCTGTCCAGATTCATGACGAAAAATGTTTTTCCCGCATGGAGAAGCGGTTTTCGGCTCCAGTTCCGCATCAGGAAATTGCCATATATCCGCACCATTTTTTTCCAGCTGTTTGGACCTTCCGGAATCTTATCCCACGCCTGATTCGCCGTCAGTGCCTGGGCGAGAATTCCATAGACGCCCTGTTCCCTGCACCGTGAGGCGGAAAGCCACCAGTTGTAAGTGCAGCACCACATTCCGTATCCGTCCAGATTGTCTTCTCCTGTATGGGAACACTGGTATCCTGTCAGAAGTTTCCAGTTCAGGTGTCCTTTCCGGGACAGCTCCGGAATCATTGCGAAGTCAAGGCCGGACCAGTGGGCGATCACCACCTTCCGTGGAACTTTATCCGCGATTTCCGCACATTTGAATGCATTGAGTCCGTTATGTGCTTCGTTGATCATGTCGCTCCACATCACCATCTTCAGGTTACGGTCCTTCAAATAATGATTCAGCCGTTCGATATGTTCGAGAAATATCTCGTTTTTCGGTTTTCCGGCGCACCGTCTGCACCGTTTTTCTTCCGGGACCTGTGCCGTCTGCCAGCGGACTTCGTCCAGACATGTCAGAAAACAGGCCGGGACGGTATCTTTTCTTTTCGAGCACATCGCAATATATTCGTCATAGATGGCAAACAACAGTTTGAGGCTTTCCGGGTTTCCTGTGCAGAGAACCTGATTGCCGCCGTCTTCGCGAAGTTTCGGGTAAGCATCCTTCCGGTTGAAGAGCCACCATTCCATGTGTCCGAGCGACTGGACGGTGGGAAGGAGGATCAACCCGCTGCCGTTGAGAAGTTCCGCGATTTTCATGAAATCCTGTTTCGTCCAGGCGAGAGAGTGATGCCCCACTTTCTCCATGCAATCCCACTGATAGTAATCGCCGAGGTCGAACGCATAGGAATTGTAGCGGTCGGCGACGGGAAAACGGCGCAGAAATTCAACGAACTCTTTCGCCTGATATTTGTTCCGGTGATAATACGCATTCATCATCTGCCCGAATACCCGGTTTTTCACCCGCGGCCAGTCGACGATCAGAGCGGTCTGCACGATTGCGTCGCCCGTGTCTCCGGAACATCTTTTGATGAGGTCGCAAAGCGCATTGACTCCGAATGTGATTCCCGCGGAATGGTTGGCCGTGACGAGAATTCCGTCCGGTTCGATCCGGATCAGGAACCCGTCGTGTTGGATTTTTGCGAGTTCCTTTTCCAATCCGAGGCGCCGGACTTCCTTTTGAACCTCCGGATGATCCGAAAGCGCGATGAAAATCCGGGATTTTTCCTTTTCCGGAAGGACGAGTCCGTAAAAATCGCGGAGAGTTGTTTCCAGTGCTTTTCCTGCGTTTTCACAACCGGGTGCGGAATAACTCCGGAAGGAATCCAGCCGGAGGGTTCCTCCGGTTTTCCGGAACTGTTTCGGAATCGGGAACAGGGCTACGGCGTCCTGGGACAGTTCCTGAACTTGATCCAGCCGGTTTTCATGAACCGCGTATTCTGCAAAGATTCCGGCTTTCCCGTTTTTCCGTGAAGCTGCAAGAAGATGATAAATTCCCGAGTCCGTCAATGGTACGGCGAAGGGAAGAATCCGTTGGCCCGAATCCGAGCAGAAGGTCTTTTCCGGAACGAAAAGTTTTCCATCCGGTGTGAAGACCCGGATATATGCCTTGTCTTCGGGAAAGAGGAAGAATTTTCCCGGTTCGGTCTGGACCAGTCCGGGTGCCGGAAAATTTCCCTTCGCATCGCCGGAAACTGCCAGCGTTCCGAATTCTCCGCAGGCATTCCAGACAACCGTTTTCCATCCGCTACGGATGAGACGGCCGCCTTCCGCATAACAGTTTCTGGTGGCGTTGAACCCGAGGAGGAACGGTTTCTTTCCTGAAGGGTCGAGGAAGGTCCATGGGACAAAAATATCTGCATTCCAGCCGGTTCCAGACTTCAGGGTTTTCACTTGAATCCCTGATGTGTTCAGCGTACTGGTGACTCCGCCGATTTTTCCATTGGAATTGATTCCGAATTTGCTGAATTTCGTTCCCGTTTTCAAATAATCGAAGTAGAGTTCGAGCGATTCATCTTTCCAGATGTCGGGAGTGTTCTCTTCAAAGTACGCTTTCAGGAGGGCCATATTTTTCTTGCGACAGACCGCGCGGATTTCCAAGCCCCGTTCCGTGGGAGAAATCCGAAGTTCCGTCGGATTTTCTGGATCGGCGTTTACATTCAGGGAAGAGATGAAAAAAATCCCGTTTTCCGGATAGACCGCATCCAGTGTTTTGTCTGCGGGAATCCGTCGGGAATGTGACAAATCATACAGTGCGCCGATTTCATGTATCTCAATTTCTCCGCTCCCGTGTAGGACCAGATAAAAATTGGAAAGCTCCTCCGGAATGAGAGGCTTCTTTTCCCGGCACCAGCCGCCGGGGGTCCAGGACACGGTTGCCGGTTTGCCCGAACGGCGAAGCCCGCTGGGGGTCACGTATGAATATTTGGCGAAGAATTGAACCTCGGCGGTTCCTTCCTGACGGATGACCCTGTAGCGGAGATAGTATTGATCGGGCGGAGACTGACGGACAAGTTCACGCAGGACTGCGGGCAGAGCCTTGTGGGAAAACGTGACGGAACTGTTTTCGTATTTCAGAAGCAGAGACCGGGAAGCGGCGTCGAACCGGCTGGTGCCTTTTTTGGAACCGCCCCATGGGTTGAAAAACGCTCCTGCCGCTTGTTCCGGCGTGTCGAACCGCAGTAGCGGGATGCGAATCGTTTCCGCTCCGGCCGAAAGGGTGAGAAAGAGGGTTGTGAGGAGAAGCAATGCTTTTTTCATGAGAGGCCTTTCAATAATACGTTCTGAAGTATCCGGAACTGATGTTGGAAGTGCTGATTTTCGGATCGTTCATCGGAATTGTGTTCACGTGCCAGTCGGCGAAGAGCATGTTGCTTGATTTGTGCTTGTGCCTTGTCTGATCGATTTCGGTCGGAAGCGAAACATAGGTGGCTGACAGGTCTTTTTTCCCTTCTCCCACCACAAAAATGGAATTCGGACGTTTCCGCAGGTTGGCGTCGGAATTCTTTTTGAACAGAAGATAATTGTTCATGGAGTAGGACATGTGCGGGGAGGTGCTGATGAACTCGTCGCAACGGAAAAGTTTGTCGTTGATCCAATAAGTGTTGTTGATGACGGTTTTTGTCGACAGATAGGGGTAGAGGAAGCCGGGCCAGGAAACATAGACACCGCTGAGAGAAGTACAGCCCGGCATGGAGAAATAATCATCGCTGTAGCCAATGAATGCCAGAGACAGCTGTTTCAGGTTCGAAATGCACTTGATGTTCCGTGCCTCTTCCTTCGCCTTGTTCAGCGCCGGCAGCAGCATGGCCGCCAGAATCGCGATGATTGCAATCACGATCAGAAGCTCTATCAATGTAAATCTTTTTTTTCTCTTGAGATGCTTCATTCTATACTCCCTTCTTAAGTTTGCTGATGGAATCTCTCTTATGGTAAGAACCTTTCATGACATATTGCTCCGCCAGTTGGATCGCCTGCCGGGAATTCAATTTCTTTTTCAGAATTTCAATCATCAGAAGTCCTCCGTTATGTCCGACTTCCATGAAATTCTGGGAAAAAGTCGAAAGCGGCGGATTGAAACACTCGGACATCTCCGTTTCGCTGGAACACAGGATGCTGAAGTCCCGTGGACAGCAGAATCCTTTTTTGGCAAGGGAGCCGACCAGGGAGCAACAGAACTGATCGCACCCCCAGATCAGGGTCGGCCGTTTATTTTTCGGCAAGGCGGCGAACCGTTCAGCAAAGATATGAGCCCGCGCGATCTCGTTGTTTCCGCAGGAATCGAGAATTTCGATCTGAAGTCCCCTTTTTTCAGGATTCATCTGGCGGAACCGGTTCCGTATGTTTGCTGAATCGTCGGCGAACCAGATTCGCTCATGGCCATTTTCAGATAATATTCCGAACAGTTCCGAGAATGCTTCGAAACTATTCCAGGTGACGGATGGCACGCGGTCCTTGACGTATTCTCCGCCCAGCACCACCATCGGAATCTCCATTCCGGCAATTTTTTCGAACATTTCATCGGAAATATTTCCAGCCAGAATACAGCCGTCGATGTTGCGTCTGCGCATATTTTCCGGAACGACAAATTCTTTGATGCCCGTGAAGTCGTTGATGTCAGCCAGACACTGGTAACGGTTTGCCCTGCAGGCCTTCACCACTCCGCAGAACATCTGTCCGAAGGCTGGATTGGCATACAATGCCTCGGTTGTACTCGAGAGAAGAAATTCGATCTGGTTGGTCCGGTGAGTCGCGAGCGACTGGGCCGCTCCCAAAGGAGTATATTGATATTTCTCGATCAGCAAACGGACATGGCGAATTTTTTCCGGGCTTGCCGGAATGGATTTTGCTCCGTTGATGACTTTCGACACGATCGATTTGTCGACTTCCGCCATCTCAGCAATATTTTTCATGGTCAGCCGATTGTTGGATTTCATATAATGCTCCTTCTTGTTTATATTATATATCAACCGGTTGATAAAACAAGGGGCATTTATAAAAAAATGGTTTTTTTTCAGATGAATAAGAACAACGCTCCTTTGCCGGAAAGGAAAAATTATGGATAAATCCGAAAGAGCACCGTTTCTTTTTCAGAATTGAGAATATGAAAAAATTTTCAGACAGCGGAGATCGTTTTTGTGGACGATGCCATATTTTCATGATTTTTCCTGTTTCAGAATGACTTTTCCGGAAATTTCAAACGCCGGCATTTTCCCCCTGCGGTCTCCACGGACAATGAGCGCATGCTGGGAAAAGACCTTCCTTCACACTCAGGCGGAACCGTTCGGCTCCAGCGGAATGAAACACATTCTCCCAGCCGTCGCGAAATACGTTTCCGGCGGAGAATCCTTCAAAGTCCGTACAGAAACGTCCTTCTCCATCCGGTGAAATGTGAAGACAGTCCCACGGCCGTTCGCAAATCCCGGAACTCCGGTGAGGCGTCACTACCACTTCCACGGGGTAGCGCCTTTTCTTCACTTCCCGCAAAGCAGTCCGCAAGGCAGTTTCGTATCCGGAAGCCTCGTCACGCCGCCAGAAACGCAGAGCGTTTCCGTCTATCCGTTCCGGCATCCGGGCAATCTCCTTTCCAGACAGGTAAATCAACGGCTGCAGAACGATCCGGTCCGGACGAAGTTCCGACAGATAATATGGCAGGTCGGCAATGGTTCCGACATTTTGATCCGAAATTGTCGTCAGGAAAACCAGTTTGCCGCGATGTCCCTCCAATCGGGTCAGACCCCGTTTGATCTTTTCAAAGACGCTTGGTCCGCGGATTGCGTCATGGGAGACTCCGTATTCGTCGATAGAAACGAAAATTTCCCGGAAACACTCCCGCAGCACTTCGGCGGACGATTCCTCCAGGATGGTTCCATTCGTGACCACGGAAAGAGAGAACCCCATCCGGAACAGTTCCCGGCTCAATTCTCCGAATCCGGGATACAGCAGAGGCTCGCCTCCCCAGAGCGTAATGCCGGTCCCCCGAGGCAAAGTCGAGGCCGTCTTCAGCCACTGTTCCGGCGATGCCTCCTTTCCGGCGGTATGGCTCTGTCCGCAGAAAGCGCAGCGCAGATTGCATCGGAGGG
>CAYWZD010000168.1:0-8269 GCA_964462755.1 uncultured Victivallales bacterium
CGCGTTTCTGTTTTTTGTCCGGCATGACCCAGCACATGACCGTCATGCCTTTGGTAAAGTCCGCATTTTTAAGGCTCGGGATCAAGACATACGGAGCTTTTCCGTTCATTCCTCCGAACTCCAGAGCCTTGCCGTCGCGTCCTTCGACCCAACGGGTTTCCCCGGGTGACAGGATTGTGCCGTCGAGCTTGTTGGGGCCCAGATCCTTGACGGTCGTTCCAGTGCCTTCATTGAGCGGCCAATATCCCACCAGACCTTCTTCCGCACCAAGAGCGAATGCGGCGGCTGTCATTGCAAGGATAATCCATTTTTTGAACATTTCCAGGGGTCCTTTCCCGTGATTATTTTTCGTAAACTTCCACTTCCGAAATCATGGCGTTGGGACCGCGGGTCGCCGTGATGAAAACCCTGACTTTCCGCGACTGAACCGCCGCAAACCGCTGTTCCTGCACCGGACCCGACGCGTTACGAACATCGGCTACGGTTTTCCATGCGTCTTTCTCCCATACTTGTATCTGATAATCCTTCAGGCTGTCCCCGACCGAGTAGACAATGACACGGTTCATGGTAACCGGCTGTTTGAATTCGAGTTCAATCCAGTCCGGGGAAACATTCGGGGTCTTGTCCGTCCAGACCACCTGTTCCCGCCTGTAATGTTTGAAGTCAGGAGGCTCGATCACTCCGTCCGCGACATGCCACAGAGCATTGTCGGCACGCACATTGAAAGCCAGATTGCTCGATGCTTTTACCCGGACCGTTTCATATTCGAACATCTGGAAAGCAAGATTGCCTGATTTCCGACGCGCCTCATTAATCCGGTCGATCTCTGCCTCGATGTCGGCACAGCTTCGCAGATCGGGGGCGGAAAGATCGGTTGTATAAACATGAATATCGAAATTGCCGAAGGCATCGCGAAAACTACCGTCACGTGCCTGTACGGTGCGGTTTTCGGCCATGACCTTGAGCTTCCGGTTCCCGAGTTCCGGCAGAATGACCGCCAGTTCGCGTTTTTCCTCATGGGTCACATTGGCAATGAAAAGCCAGAGTTCCCCGTTATGCCTGCGTGCGGTCCAGCGGAAACCGGACAGGGAAAGTTTCAGTTCGGGATTTGCCGCAGGTTCCATCAAAACCGGGGCATAGGTGTTGATCTCCTTCACATGTTCGGCCAGACCGATGCCGGTTTCGGGATAATGAGAGTTCAGGCTGTTGTAAAGTTCGACGCCGCGGCCTCCCATGATGAAACTCAGGAGATGCTGGTTGCGGAGCTCGATGTAACGCGGAATCCGGGTGTTGACCGCCGCAAAATTCGTATAGTCGAAGCCTTGCGCGAGCCAGGTCAGCGCCTGTTTGTGCGGGTGTGTCCGGAAAAACGACTGGAATGCTTCAAGGGAATTCAGGACCTTGGCAAAATCATTGAACTTTTTCTTCCGATCCGGAGAGGGATACGGGTGAAGCCCGTTGATGTCTCCGGCGTCTGCATAGTCGATCACGCCGTAAATCGTGTCGTTGGAAAGTAGCAGCGGATGGTAAGGATCGACGTCTTCAACGATCTTGTAAATGGCGTTCAATGCTTCGACGGTGTCGCCGAACACTTCAGGCTCGTCGCAGAAGCAATAGGCGAAAAGTTCCGGCTTCTTCATTTCCTCCGCGACCCGCTTGCGTATCCGGGCCTCATCGGCGGAAGAAATCGAAGTGTTCTTTTTGAGCTGATTGAAATAACGGTCATGACTGATTGCGGGGCTGATGAACTTTGTTCCCCGATAGGGAACCCAATCAAGAAAAACGTTCACGCCCGGCAGAAAGTCTTCCCGCGCCGCCCACTGCATGATGGCGAAAAAAGGCTTGCCGTCAACCATGAAAGTCTGATCGTTTTTGGCAAGCCATACCTCGCCTTTCAGATAAGCCAGTTTCCGGAGAGGATGCGCCGCTTCCGCCGTTGTTCCGCCGTCCGGTCCGGTCAAACGTGCAAAGATTTCAAACTTTCCCTCCGGCAGAGAGGCAACAGGAAAAGTGAACTCACGGTTGTCCGCATCCGCTGTGACTTCCGTCACCGTTTTTCCGTCCGGAGTGCGGATGCCCGTCACAATTTTCTTGCCTTTGAGTTCAGAGACCGGCAAGGCAAGCTGAAGGCGATACTTGACCTTATCCAGCTTCATGGTGGCGAATATGGCGTTTTTGTAGTGCGGATCGACCAGAACGATGGAGAGCGGATTGAAGACAACAGGGATGGAATATTCCTGGCGGCTGAGCGCCCGTTTGGTGACAAGGTCGCTGACCAGAACTTCGCACCGGTAGCTGCCCGGCGTATTGAAGCGGAATCCGGTGAATTTGAGCTTTTCAGTTTTTCCCGGAGCAAATTCCCCATTGACCGAACGGCTCTGCGCCGTGCCGTCGGGAGCAAAGAAACTGACCGAGACTTTTACCTCGCATGGAAGTTTGTTGAGGGGGCACACATTCACGGAAGCCTCCAGTCCGATCTTCCCGGCATTCTGGAAGGTTGTCACTTCCGGTTTGCCGACATTCCACGCATAACGCTGAAAGTCGACGTCAAAACCTTTCAGTTCCGGAAATTTTCCGGCGATATGATAGGCTCCGTCCACGGCCAGGGAACTGTCCTCCTGAGCGCCGTCAAGCGTCAGGCCGCGCGCGCCGCGAGCCACGTTGACGGTCCATACATTCCCGGACGCGGCCGGAAAATCGAGACTCGAATAAGGAATCTTGAACTCACAGCTCCAGAATTCAGGCGTTTTCTGCGCAGCCGTCTTCCAGACCGCATCCCACTTCGGATTTCCCACGAAACCTCCCTGATCCCGCATGGCGTCATACTTCGCGCCGTTCGGATTCGTGATGAAATGAAAATAGACATTGCGTGTGGCGCCCGGATCAAGCATCAGTTCAATGCATTCTCCGGCATAGAGGTTCTTGTCGTTGATCCTGTATTGTGCGCCCGGAGGCAGGAAGGCCTTGATGCCGACATAAAGCGCATTGGAGTCATAAAGAAAACGAGCTTCGGTGCGGACCTTCGCCGGAGTCCCGTCTTTATTTTCAAAGAAACGGGTAACAGGCGGAGCCTTCTGCCATACGGCATCGTCCAATTTTCCATCAATCTGAGGTGCGGATTCCGCACGGACGGCAGTGATTTCTGCTGCTCCGGCCACGGAAATCAGCATAAAAAAAGCAACAATCAGTTTATTCATCATGGGTTCCTTCATGAATCGTTTTTATGATATTGTATCCATATTTGAGGAATTCATCATGCTATATTGAATTCCGGTCAATCACTTTTACCCGGACAGTCCGGACTTCCGGACATTTCGGATTTCCGGCCAGCAGCTTGACCGCTTCCATGCCGACTTCATTCTGGTCATACGCGATGGAGGTGATTGTCGTGGGACCTCCTGACAGCAGAAGATTTTCCGTAAGCGACACCAGCGACACGTCCTTGGGAACTCTTCTGCCGCAATTCTGCAATGCCGCGGAAGCCGCCAGCGCCTGCTGGGAGGTCTGGGCGATAACCGCATCGAATTCGTGCTCCTCCGAAATGAATATCTCCAGCATTTCCCGCTGGTCGTGATAATTCTCATGGCAGAAAAATTCCAGTTCCGGATAATGTCTGAGCCGAAATTTCTTCAGGGCCGTCCGGAATCCGGAAACGGGCGTAGTCTGGCAATGGACGCCCGTATGCAGCAACAGGATTTTTCTGCGTCCGGCTTCCTTGAGGTGCTTCACCGCTTCCGCCACACATACACTCCGGAGAGAATCAATCCGATGCCAATTCATGATGATCTCCGATTTTGCAACAGACTTCAAGTCCGGACGGTCATTCAGATAAACGACATTGCACTGTCTGGACACCAGAAAATCGAAAATCCGCCAGTACCAGAATCCGGACACAATCACCGGAGCACAGGGAGGAATCCGGCGGACATTCGCCCAGTCGACATTATTGATCTGATTGGTGCAGGACATGTAGACGGTGATGATCCTGCTACCGAGCTGTTTCGCCTCGGCAAACACCCCTTTGAGGATTTCGTTCTCTCCATTTCGCATGGAACCGGGACACGGGATCAGATAATAGATCGTCCGGACTTCCCGGCTGGCTGTGAAAGAACCTTTTCCGTTGATGCGGATAATCTCCCCGCGGACGATCAGTTCGTCCAGAGCCGCAGTAACCGTATGATAGGAAACGCCGAAACGCTTTTGCAGTTCCAAGCCTCCGGGAATCCGTGTGCCGGGAGGCATCGGCGCAAATTCACGACTCAGAATCTGAGCAATCTGTCTTCTCAGAGGAATATCACCATTCAATTCCAACGAATTTTTATCCACAGGCCGCTCCTTGGTTTCTAAAAAAAACTTACTCTGCGCCGGGTAAAAAGCAAGCCGGGTCAAACCGTTTTTGAAAGAAAACACGGGACAGCCCCCGTAAAAACATATCCCCCAAAGGGATAGCTCAAATATTGGACGTATTTATGTTTTCATCAGACCTTTTCTGCGGTGTCCAGAACATGGAATAACATGCCCCCCTTTCCTGATTCGAAAATATGCCCGGAATCGAGGCTCCAGAAGGAGAAGTTGTTATCGCCTTCCATAAAAAAATTCATTTTTTTTCTTTGGAGGACTTGAACTGTACTATTCAAATGATACAGTTTAAACAAAATGAACAGAATGGGGGCTTCATGAAGGTCGATCCGGCCGGCAATATTCCGCTTTACCAGCAGATCGCGGACGGAATCCGTGCGGAAACACTTTCCGGACGGAGATGCGAGGGCGAACAGATACCGAGCGTCCGCGAACTGGCGTCCGCCCTGCGGATCAACCCGAACACCGTGGCGAAAGCCTACCGGATGCTTCAGGACGAGGGCGTGATTGAAAGCCGTCCGGGCGGCGGCAACTACATTGCGAAGCGCGACGCCTCCGCGGTGGAGTCCGAACGCGCGGCCCGTCTGGATTCCGAAATCAATTCTTTCCTGTCGCTGACCGACTCCTATGGAATTTCCCGTACAGACGTATTGAAACGACTCATGAAAATCATCGATAAAAACAAGGGATCGTAGTCATGGACTTTCTCAAAATCTGGCGTTTTGAACTCCGGAGACAACGCTTGAACCTCTGCATCGCGCTTCCAGTGATTCTGATGTTTGCCTGTCTGACCTTCGGCGGCTTTTTTCCTTACGCATGGAGGGACACCATTGCCGGAATGTTCCTGATCGTCGTTCCTCTGGGCGGACTTTTTCTGTCGCTTGATGTCTTCACGCGGGATTTCCAGCAGGGAACATCTCCTTTCTTATTCTCGCTTCCCGTAAAGCCGTGGAAAATCTATCTGGCGAAATACCTTTTCAGTCTGTTCACTTTTCTCATGATTCTTTTCCTTGTCTACGAAATCACTCTGATTTCCAGAAGCGACGGCGCCCTGCCATGGGCTTTCGGAAGGATCGAACAGTCCCGAAATATCAATGCCGCGTTTCTCTCGGTATTTTACCCGCTGCTGCCCTTTACCATGCTCATGCTGTATCTTCATGTTTCGCTTGTCATGTGGTGCGTCGCATTCAGGGGAACGGGCGGAATCGCCGCCGCTTTCTTCCTGATTCCGGGCGTGACATTTCTCCTCCTGCCTTCTTTCATCTGGTTCACGAGAGCCTATTCTGTTGCTTTTTACGAATCCATTCCGCTGACTCTGCTTTATGTAACGGTTTTCGCATTCATCGGAGGACTCTTCTGGTGCCGCGGGATCGGACGCGGACGACCGATGTGGATTCTCGCGCTCAAATCGATTGGAATTCTCTTCGCCGCCTCCCTCCTTTCGTTCGTCGTCTTTTACGGAATCCAGATCACGGAATACATGGTCACGCTCTCCGAATTCGAAAAAATGCCCAGCATCGAAATCCCGATGGGAAAGGTCTCCGTCATCCGGTCCATATGGGAAGGCAAAGTCCCGAAGTCAGCCAACGACGTGCTGAACACAAACCTCAAAACCACGATTGAAATTCCCGTAGGAGACTATGGCAAATATTATGACAGAGAACTGGCATTCTTACGAAATTCAAATCAACTCATCAATGAAGAGGTGAATGCAAAACGTTACGACAAGGCGCTCCTGCTTCTGGATGCCTACGAGAGTATTCCGGAATACGTCATCCCGAAGATCACATGGCAGACACATATTCTTACAGATTTAGAGCCGTCTGAAAAAACGGGAAAAATCGTCCGGCGGAAAAAGAAAGAATTCGTGGCTTCCTCCGAACCTTCCCTAACCGCTTATTACCTCTTCTGCAAATATCTTCCCGGAAATCCGGCAGGAAAAGAAAAACAACCGTATTCCTATCTCGCCCTGCCGTTTGAGAAAGATACCCTGCCGATGATCGATGCAATGATCGAACGGCTCGAGAAAATGCCGGTCTGGAAAGTCACCCCGATCCGTCTTCTGCCGCTGGGAGAACACGTAACATATTCTTCCGGCGGAAAAAGATTCTGGACAGATTGCGCCCTGAGGGACATCCTTCCCGGACTCGACAAACACGGCTTCGAACGCTTCCTCGCGGCCGCCGCATTCATCTTTCAAGAGGATGGACAGAATGAACGTCTCTGGTTCCTGACATGTGGAGGCCGTCTGGCTCCTGCGATCAGTTCCATGAAAGCATGGATGTGGAGCGCGAGGATACGCGACAATATTGCGAAAGACGCGGCAAGCCATGCAACGCCCCGTTTTCCAGACCGGGAAGAAAACAGTTCCGTCCTGTACGATGATTATCTGCTGTATCAGAAATACAGGAACGGCATCCTCCGGAAATATCTCTGGCTTCCGCGATTCAAACTTCGGAAATACGCGCTGGAACACGGAACCCTTCCCGAAAAACTTTCCGATGTCCTCCCCGAAAGTGAAATCGTCCATAAAACCGGCGACAAAACTTATGAACTTGAGTATTGCGTCAATCCGAAACAGAAGAGTTTCCATTCTCCGAAAGCCATCCACTGCTATGATTACCCGGGCACAAGACGATTTCCCCATCTTCATCTGACGATGAAACAATATAAAGACGGGAAACCGGTATTCAGCAACACGTTTTTCGGAAAATGCGACCTCGACGAGCCGGAACCTCCGCTTCTCGGGAAAGGAGTTGCGAAATGACGGACTTCCTTACCATCTGGCGGCTTGAACTCCGGAGACAGCGTTTGAATCTTGGGATTGCCTTCCTCATGATCGCTGTTCTGGGCGTTCTTGCCTTTGGCGGAATCTTTCCCCATGCGTGGAAGGACAATCTGGCGGGGCTCTTCATGCTCACCGTACCGCTGGGCGGACTTCTTCTGTCGCTCGACGTCTTCACGCGGGATTTCCAGCAGGGAACGTCTCCGTTTTTCTTCTCTCTTCCCGTAAAGCCGTGGAAAGTCTACCTTGCGAAATACCTTTTCAGCGTCTTCCTTTTTCTCTTCATTCTAGTGATTTCAATCGTTCTGACCGCATTTTTCACAAGTCTTGCCACCCTGCCATGGATCGTCGGATGGATCGACCGTCTTTTCGATGCCCGGGCGATTGCCGTTATTCATGCCATGACGTCTTTTGCCGTAATTCTGCTGTATTTCCACGCGTCGCTCATCCTTTGGTGCATCGCATTCAGGGGAACGGTCGGAATCGCCGCCTCGTTCTTCCTGATCCCGGTTGTAATTCTGATACTTTATCCCTCCTTCGTCTGGTTCTCGCGGGATTATACGGTGACGCTGTATGAAAGTGTCCCGCAGATTCTTGTATATGTGCTGATTCTCGTTTTCATCGGCGGAATCTTCTGGCGGCGTGGAATCGGGATGGGACGTCCGATGTGGATTCTTACTCTCAAATCGCTGGGCGTTCTATTTACAGCTTCCATCCTCTCGTTTGTCCTCTTCTACGGCATTCATGTCACGGAATATCTGACTACTCTTTCCAGATTTGAAAATACGCCCGGTATCGAGATTCCGAGGGGAAAAGTCTCCGTCATCCGTTCCATATGGGAGGGTAAAGCCCCGAAGTCGGCCGACGACGTGCTGAACGCCGACCTCAAAACCACAGTCGAAATTCCCGTCGCCGACTATGGAAAATACGCAGACCGTCTACAGAGATTCTTTCTGGAGTCAAACGACTTCCTCACCCGTGAAATCCGCCTCAAGCACTACGACAGGGCGCTCCGGCTTCTGGATGCTTACGAAAGTATCCCGGAAGCCCTCATCCCGCAAATGACATGGGAGGTGATTTCAAAAGTATTTAAATCGGAGGGGTGAAAAAAACGGTAGAAGGTTC
>CAYWZD010000169.1:0-8233 GCA_964462755.1 uncultured Victivallales bacterium
CTCCGGCGCGGGTATATCCTGTCAATATATCACTTGTTGCCGCAAAATGCCAGCCTCGGGAAGCATTTCATGGAACATGGTCAGGGGAAGAGGAACGTCAATATGGTTTTTCGGGTCTCTCCGACCCTGTCCGGAATCGTCCGGACCCGGTCTGGAAAAATGAAAATCTTTCTTTTTTCGAATGTCTGAAGAAATTACAAAATTATCATTAATCTTCTTCGAAATCACGGTTGAATTTTATGAAAGGAAAATTACATTGCAGTAAACATGTCATACTGAAGACAGCGGTATTCAGTGAGGTTTTGAAGGGAATTGGGAATATGAAGCGGGGGTTTATCTTTCTGTGGCTGATTTTTCTGGCAGTTCCATCCCTTTATGCGGAACAGTCCGCTTTGCTGGTCCCTCTGCGCGGAGGCGCGGCGGAACTGGAAAGGGAAATTCAGCAGAACTGTCGTGAACTGGAACGTCTGCTGACGGCGGAAGGGGTTCATGTTTCCACGGAATCCACCGCATCGGGAATGATCCGTTTCCTGCGGGACTACGCAGAAAAATCCACTGCCTCCGACGAACTTTCCGTTTATCTGTTCGGACACGTGTCTGCCGGTGCAAAGCGAATCTCGCTGGCGACACGGGGCGGTCGTTTGAGCGGGACCGATTTCGCCGAAGCCCTGCTGAGCGGCAAGGCGAAGAAAACGGTGTATCTCTTCTGCACGCAGAGTGCGGCCCTCTTCGATCTTTTCGCCGTTGGAAACATCCGGGTTTTGAGCGCGACGGATGATCCCGGACAGCTCAATCCGCCGCGCTATGGCGCATTCTTCATTGCCGCAAAAAAAGAGCTGGGGCCGAAAGCCTCCTTCGAACGTCTTGCCGGACGCGCCGGAGAACTTACCGCCGCATTTTATCAGTCCAACCATCTGGCACTCTCTGAAAATGCCTGGATGTTCCTCGACGGGAAGCAGTTTTCCTATCCGTTCGATGGTGTAAAAACGGTCTCTGTTGCCGTCAATACAAATCCGGCTGATGACCTTACCGTTTCGGAACTTCGCAAAACACTTTCGAAGAAGTGGAAACTGGTCCCCTGTTCCGCCGCCCAGAAAAAACAGCTTGCGGAAGCCCGTTCCGCGGCAAAAGCCTACTCCGAATATCCTTTTGTCGTGCTGAAACGGAGTCTCAAGCTATCCCTGAATCCGGACAAGTCCGCTCTGGCGGAATGCCGGGAAACCTGTTATCTGAATGAATCTAGACGTTTTCTAAATGGCTCCGGACGGGTTTCCGCGCAGATCATTTTCCCCGACAACACTTTCGCTGACGTGGAGGCCACCCCCGGCGAACTTCCGCTGATTCCGGGTTCGCTGGTTACGGTGCAGAACGCTGTTGTCCTGCCGCCGCCTTCGCATCTTCCGGAATTCCATTTTGAATGGCCGCTCCAGCTTCCGGTTCCGGTTCTCGAAACGGAAATCACGCTTGTCAGTCCGTCTGCGCTCAAAGTGTATACAGGCATTCTCCCTCGGAATACGGACAAGGAGCAAATTCTGAAAGACGGACTGAAGATTGGGTTCCTGCCCGCGTTTTCGCCTCTTCCCGGCGAAGTCGTCCAGCCTGAACGGTGGGTGGCGACCACGCTCGGAGACTGGAAGGAGTTTTACCGCTGGACCACCCGGATGAGCGACCGCGCCCTCGAACTCTCGCCAGAATCCAGACAGTTTCTCGAACGTCTTGTCAAGGACATTCCCACGCAGGAAGGCAAAGTCAAAGCCGTCTATGACTACCTCAACGCCTTGCGTTATTCCACGATCCCTGTTGGAGCGGCGGCCTTCCGTCCGCAGAAAATCGACCAGATCATCTTTCTGGCGTCCGGCGACTGCAAGGACAAGGCCACCGCGCTATCTGTTTTCTGCCGGGAACTGGGGGTTCCCGCGTGGCGTGTCCTCATCAAACGGGGCGGAACGATCGAACCCGGCTTCCCCGCGTGGCAGTTCAACCACATGCTGGTCTACATCCCGAAACTGGACGGTTTCCCGGATGGCCTCTGGCTCGATCCGACCGACGGAGCCACGGAATTCGGCGACCTTCCGCCCGGAGACGACGGTTCGCAAGGTTTTGTCCTGAAAGACAATTCATTCGAGTTCCGCAATGTTGCGCTTTCCGGGAAAGTCAAAAACTCCATACTGACCGAAATCGAACTGGACAAGCCTCACGGCGGGAAAGAGCTTCTGGCAAAGATCACGACGAAGCGCACCGGATTTGCGCAATATCTTTTCCTTCAGGAACAGAAGAAATCATTTCCGGAACAGAAACGTTACTCTGAGGAAAAAGAACTCGCGCGGCTTCTGCCGGGATTTTCTCTGGAATCTTCCGGTCCGGAGTCGATGACTGCCGTCGGTCCGCTTCAGGCGTCCGTAACCGGGCTGAATCTTCTTCCGGCGGACTTGAAATCACTTTTCGTTTCGCGGGAGCGGAGGCGTCCTGTCCGGCTGTTCGACGGGCGGCCGATTACCTTCATTACCCGCGTCACCCGGAAAGACAAAATGTTCCCGTCGCGGAGCTTCGAGCGCAGTTGTGATGGATTCCGTTTGTCCGTGAATGCACGGGGCGGTCTCCTTGTCTTTCGAGCCGAATTCCGTGGCGGCGAGCTGAGTCCCGACACCTACCGGAAAATCCGCGCCATCCTTCTGGAAGCCGAAACCCTATTTTCAAATAAGGACTGAATCATGGAAGAGATTGTACAGACGTTACAGAAAATCCCCCCGAAAATGGAAGAGCTCAAGCAGGAGCTTTCCCGAAAAATTTTCGGACAGGAGGAACTGATCGAAACCATGCTGGCCGCCATTGTGGCGCGGGGACATTGTCTGCTGACCGGAGTTCCGGGGCTGGCGAAAACGCTGTTGGTGAGTTCCCTCGGGGAAGCGGCGGACTTGACCTTCAAACGGATACAGTTCACGCCCGACATGATGCCGAGCGACATCACGGGCAACGAGATTCTGGATTTTCGGCAGGATTGCGGAACCCGTGCGTTCCAGTTCATGAAAGGGCCGGTTTTCGCCAACCTTCTGCTGGCGGACGAGATCAACCGGACCCCGCCCAAAACGCAGTCGGCTCTTCTGGAAGCCATGCAGGAACGGGCGGTTACGGTGGCGGGAAAGCGTTATGTGCTCGAGGAGCCTTTTTTCGTCCTAGCCACGCAGAACCCGATCGAGCAGGAGGGAACCTACCCTCTGCCCGAGGCCCAGCTGGACCGTTTCATGTTCGCCCTGAACGTGAAATACCCGAAGTTCCATGACGAAGTGCGGGTGATGCTCGAAACGACCAATGAAACGTCCGTCACATTGAACAAAGTCATTGCGAAGGAGGAGCTCATCGCGTTCCAGAACGCGGTTCGGGCCATCCCGCTGCCGCAATCCGTGGCGGAATTCGCGGCGAAGGTCGTCCGTGCGACGCGTCCCGAGGAGCAGGAGGTATCGGAAAAATACATCCGCTGGGGAGCCGGACCGCGCGCGTGTCAGTGTCTCGCTCTCGCCGGAAAAGTCTTCGCCGCGTTCGACGGCCGCTACAACGTCGCCGACGAGGATATCCTCCGTGCCCTGCTGCCGGTGCTGCGCCACCGCGTGATTCTCAACTATCGCGCCGAAGCGGAAAAGGTCTCGCTCGAAAACATCCTTGGCGCCATTGTCAAGGCTTTCCGGAAATAAGACAATGGAACGGAAAGCGAACACTCATCCGGAATCTCTTGGGGGCTTCCTCGATCTTTCACAGCTGGCGGCTCTGCCCTCTCTGGAGTTGCGCGCCCGGCATCTGGTCCGGGGCTTGTACGCGGGAATGCACCGGAGTCCTTTCCGTGGCGCCAACGCGGAATTCAAGGAGCACCGCGAATATTTTCCCGGCGATCCGGTGGCGGACATCGACTGGAAGGTCTTTGCCCGTTCGGACCGTCTTGTGGTGCGGCTCAGGGAGGAGGACGCCGACCTTTCCGCGGCGCTGTTCGTGGACGGAAGCGCCTCGATGGATTTCAAGGACAAGGGGGCCCTCATGACGAAGTGGGAATACGCCTGTGCCCTGGCCGCCGGATTCATGTTTCTGATGAAGAACCAGAAAGACCGATTCTCCCTGTCCGTTCTCGGAGCTGAACCGGACAAGCTGGACAAGCCTTCGAACACGCCTCCCCATTTCACGAAGATGCTGGACAAACTCCGGAAAAAGCCGTCCGGCAAGGATGCCTCCTTCGCCCGGACTCTTCTGGATGCCGAGCCGACCATCCGGAACGGTTCCATCCTTCTGCTGATCTCGGATTTCTACCTGAACCCGGAGGAACTGGCTCCAGTCTTCGACCGCTTCCGCGAAAAACAATGTGAAATTCTGCTGTTCCACATCATGGACGGTGCGGAGCGTTTCTTTCCATATCGGGACACCCTGCGGCTGGAAGAACTTGAAAGCGGCGCGAAAATGCTTCTTTCGCCCGACCTTCTGCGGAAGGAATATCTCCGGAAGGTGGAAGATCATCTGACCGGACTGTCCGGACTCGCCCGTGCAAAAGGGGGAAGCCATTCGCTGTTTACGACGGACCGTCTTCCGCTGGAGGCGCTGGGCTCTTATCTTTCTGTCCGGAACCAACGATTGAGGCGTTTCTCATGATCCAGTTCGCATTCAGCGCTTATTTATGGGGACTCTGTCTTCTGGCGGTTCCCCTGATCCTTCACCTTCTGAAGCATCGTCCGAATGAGGTGAAACCGTTTCCGTCGTTCTTTTTCCTCGCGCAGACCGCGGCGGCGAAACAGCGCCGCAACCACTGGCTGAAATACCTGGTCCTTTTCTGCCGGTGCGCGGCGCTGACCTGTCTCGTGCTGGTGTTCGCGTGGCCGTTTGCGGACGACGTCGTGGCGGAACCGTCCTCCGCGACCGTCCTGATTTATGACGCCTCGTTCAGCACCGGTTCCGGAAAGGCGCGCGATCCGATGCGCGAGGCGCTGTCCGACGAGCTGAACAAGGTCACACCCGAAACTCCGGTTCTCGGAGCCGTCCTCACGGATGTTTTTCTTACGAACGGGGACTTCACGGGAAACGCCGGCGCCCTGAAATCCTTCTTTGAGAAAAATCCGCCGGTGTCTCCCATGCCGTCGGATTTCACCACTGCGCTTTATCAGGC
Organism: uncultured Victivallales bacterium; assembly: GCA_964462755.1. Lineage (GTDB taxonomy): Bacteria > Verrucomicrobiota > Lentisphaeria > Victivallales > UBA1829 > SIG94. The sequence continues at coordinate 5,141 of CAYWZD010000169.1, forward strand.
GGACAGCCGCCTCGGCGCCATCCGCGCGAAACAGAAAAAGATCGTGATTCTGACCGACCGCCAGAAGTTCCCGTGGCGACGTTTCCCGGACAAGCCGTTTCTCCGGAATGCGGACGTGGTGGAAATCCTTCCCGGCAAAATACAGAAACCTTACAACTGTTCCATTATTTCCGCCCGGACGACCCTCTCCGGGTTGACCGTGCGTCTGCGGAGCTTCAATCAGAAAGAGGAACCGTGCACGCTGGAAGTCTTCCTCGACTCGAAACAGGTGCTGAAAAAAGAACTGATCCTTCCGCCGAATGGAGAACAGACGGAAGAATTTCCTCTCGTATTTCCGCCCGAGGCACGGGAAGGAAAAATTGTCCTGAGCGCGAAAAACGACGACATTCCGGCCGACAACTTCTGGTATTTTCCGCTCAATCCGGCGCCTCCGGCGAAAATCCGTCTGACGTTCTCCGCCGAAAACCAGTTCATCCGGGAAGCCCTGCGCTCCCCTGCGATCCATCTTGAGACGCTTACAAGGAAAAATCTTGCGGAACCGGCGGATCTGCTGATCCTGGCCGATCTTTCCCCGCTGGAAGGCGATGCCGCATCCGCGTTGGACGCCGCGCTCCGGAACGGAACCGGAGTCGTCCTTGTATACGACGGCTCCGCCCGGATGAAGCAACTGCTGGCGCACTATGGCTTTTCCTTCCGGACCGGACCGAAAACGGAGAGCGCCGGACTGGAAATGATCCATCTGGAACACCCCGTTTTCAGGGAGTATCTCAAGATCAGCTCGGCCAGCTGGTTCGACATCACATTTTTTGATGTGCCCCGTCTCAAAGCGCCGCCGCAAGCCCGGATTCTCGCCGCGTTCGAGGGCATGGACCCGGCCGTCTGTGAAATGGTCCGTGAAAATGGAAAACTTTTCGTGCTGGCCTGTCCGATCACTTCGAAAAGCACCAATTTCCAGACCTACGGCAACTTCGTGGCCTTCTGGCGGGAACTGACCGACTACGTCATTCGCGACCGGGTACGCCAGGAGTCCTTCACCGCCGCGACCCGTTCGGTCAGGACGAAGGACGGGGATCTCGACCTGAGGAATCCCGGAAACTTTATGCTGAAGGGGCATGAATACAGCGTCAACGCGAACCGTTCGGAATCGGAAGTGGAACAGGTCGCTGATTCCTTCACGTGCATGAAACATCTTATTCCGAAGCCGGAGACAAAAGAGGAACCGGCGTATCTCCGGATCGGCGGAACCCGGAATTACCAGTTGCTTCTCCTTCTGCTGGTGCTGGGGTTCCTGATGGTGGAGCTGGCGGTTTCAAACAGGACGGCGCTATAATGAAAATCAAAACAAAATTCTATTTATACTACTTTGCCCGGGTATTCGATCTCGCCCTGCTTTTCGCCGCGCTTCTCTGCACGATAGCGTGTCTTTTCCTGACCGTCGCAAGGCTTCTGGACCCGAATGCCGAACAGTGCGTCGTCTGGAATATTGTCGGACGTGGAATTCTGATCGTTGCAGGCGCCTGTTTCCTGATTCTGGCGCTGTTCAAACTGGAAAGGAAACTGTCGGCCATCCGTGAGTTCGACCTGTTTACGGGATCGAAAAACCGTCTTGAAGCCCTCTTCCTTTTAAAGAGGACGGTCCATCCCCTGAAGGCGGTACAGGCGCAGGAGGCATCGGCCTTTTTTGCATCGGTCCGGCTTCCGTGGTCGGTTTACCGTCCGTTCCTTTCGCTGCTGCTGCTCCTCGCGATGCTGACATATTCGATCCGTCTGATGAAGAACGTCGAGTCGGAACATAATCTTGTTCAGCAGGAACGCCAGGTCGCGAAGCTGTCGGACGAAAAGAAAAAAGAGGATGAAAAACGGGCGAAGGAACTGGCCGCGGAAAAAGCGTCCCTTGTCCTGACCCACCCGGAGAGCGAAAGCCGCGCCAAACCGCTCGACGAAGTCGAATGGGACGGGATGGGGGAATCCCCGCACGGGTTCGATTCTATCGGGCTGGCGGTCTATGTGAACGGCGAGTTCAGAAAGATTTTCCGGCCGGAGCCCGTCCCGAAGGAGAAAGGCAGGATTTCATTTGGATCGGTTCTTGCGCTGGAAGAGCTGAACGTGAACCCGTTCGATCTGGTGAGTTTCCACCTTCTCGGAAGAGCGCAGGTCGGCGGGAAACAGGTCGAGATTCTCAGCGAACCGGGGTTTGTTGAAGTCAGACCGTTCCGCGAGGACGCCTTTTTCATGAAGGCGGCCGACCTGTCGGGGCTTTCCGCCGGGGATCAGGAAATCCTTGCGATGCTTTACGGCATGCTGGATTTGCAAATTCGCCTGAACAAAGCCCTTTTCTCCCTCAAAATCTATTTGAAACAGCCGCATAAGGAATCCGGGGATAAAGTGCTGGAAAAAATCAAACTCCAGCAGGACGAACTTTCGAAAGCGCTGGAGGATTTCCTCAACGATCCGAAGTCCAGACGTCTTCCCGCCGATGCGGTCAACCAGCTGGAACAGGCGCTGGCAAAAATGAAAACCGCCCTGGACTCGATCGGGAAAGGAGCCTTGTAAATGAAACGGAACGGGTTGCCCCTCATTCTTCTTTTCTTTCTGGCGGCGACGTTTTTGAATGCCGAGGAGCCTGCCACTCAGAGCCAGCAGAAAGCCGTCTCGCATCTGGTTCAGGCACTGAAGAGCATCCGCCTTGTCTTCACCGACGGAGGCGGAGGGGGGGCCGGCGAGGGGAAAAAGTCCGGGGAGAGCAAGCCGGACCGGAATCCGTTCCGGAACAAGGAGAAATTCAAACTGCCGGAAATGCCGCCGAAGGAAAATGTCCACAACCAGCTTTCCGGATTGACGAAGGAACAGAAGAATCTCAATTCGGAAATCCGTAAGAATCCCGAGGACGCCAGTGAAAAGCTGGCGAAAAAACAGGATGAGCTCCGGGAAAAACTGGACGGCGTGCGGAAAAAACTTTCCAAAAACGAGACCGCTTCTGAAAAGCTGGCGAACAGCGATGAAAAGATGAAGGATGCCTCGGAGTATCTGAAGGCGGAAAAACGGCTTCCCGCCTCGGTCAAGGGCGAACAGGCAGCCGCGGAGATGGAACAG